>NZ_JADOVC010000015.1:0-97764 GCF_015751645.1 Flavobacterium sp. CG_9.1 | reverse complement strand
AGTGGCGTAAAAGTGAACGCCGCAAATTCGCAAATTTTTTATTTTATCACTTGGTGTAGTCTTGGTGTAAAAATTAGCCACAGATTCACAGATTTCTTATTTGATTCAATAATTGGTGCATTAGTGGCGTAAAAGTGAACGCCGCAAATTCGCAAATTTTTTATTTTATCACTTGGTGTAGTCTTGGTGTAAAAATTAGCCACAGATTCACAGATTTTTCATGGGATTGAATGGCTTGATTTGTGGTGAGAAAAATAACCGCAGATTCGCAGATTTTCTTAAATTATTGGGCTAGGAAAATTATCGAGGGCTTGCGTTAGGGATTGCAGTGGAAATCCTTTTTGTCCGCCTTTTCGGCGGGTAAAAAGATTGTAACGGAAAGCCCGCCCTTGTTGCTTGGAAGGTTGTGAATCTTCGTAGGGCTTGCTGCAACATGGGAACGCCCAAAAAAAAATCCGCCCTGTGTAGAGCGGATTAGTATTATTATGTATGTCACTTCGAGTAGCGCAGCGTATCGAGAAGTTTGTTCCCTTTCTATTCACAAAAAAACTCGAACTGACGTTATCGATACTTATTATTTTGTCAACTCCACGAAATATTTATAAAACAACGGAATGGTTTCAATTCCTTTGAGGTAATTAAAGATCCCGAAATGTTCGTTTGGCGAGTGAATGGCATCGCTATCCAGACCAAATCCCATCAAAATAGTTTTGCTTTTCAGTTCTTTTTCGAATAACGCAACGATTGGAATACTTCCTCCAGAACGCACCGAAATGGCTGGTATACCAAAGGTTTCAGTATACGCCATGTTGGCGGCTTTGTAGCCAATGCTGTCTATTGGGGTTACGTAACCTTGTCCGCCATGATGTGGTTTTACAAGTACAGTTACGCCAGCAGGAGCGATGCTGGTGAAGTGTTTGGTAAACAATTCGGTGATTTGTTCCCAATCTTGATTAGGAACCAAACGCATCGAAATTTTGGCGAAAGCTTTGCTTGCAATAACTGTTTTAGCACCTTCGCCAGTGTAGCCACCCCAGATTCCGTTTACATCCAGTGTAGGACGAATGGAGTTGCGTTCGTTAGTGACATAGCCTTTTTCGCCATAAACGTCATTTAAGTCGATTGCTTTTTTATAATTTTCAAGATTGAAAGGCGCTTTGGCCATTTCAGCTCTTTCTTCCAAGGATAATTCTTCGACATTATCATAGAAACCAGGAATAGTAATGTGGTTGTTTTCATCATGAAGCGAAGCAATCATTTTAGCCAACACATTGATTGGATTAGCAACGGCTCCGCCATACAATCCAGAATGTAAGTCCCGGTTTGGTCCCGTAACTTCGACTTCTACATAGCTTAATCCACGCAATCCTGTTGTAATTGACGGCTGCTGATTAGAAATCATTCCAGTATCAGAAATTAAAATCACATCGTTTTTTAGTTTTTCCTGATTGCGTTCAACAAACCAGCTCAAACTTTTGGAACCAATTTCTTCTTCGCCTTCAATCATGAATTTCACATTACACGGCAAAGTATTGGATTGAACCATATATTCTAATGCTTTTACGTGCATATACATTTGGCCTTTGTCATCACAAGCACCACGGGCAAAAATAGCGCCTTCAGGATGAATTTCGGTTTTCTTGATTACCGGTTCAAAAGGTGGAGAAGTCCATAATTCGACTGGATCTGGTGGTTGTACATCATAATGTCCGTAGACCAAAACGGTAGGCAAGTTGGGATCAATAATTTTCTCGCCATATACGATTGGATAACCTGGAGTGTCGCAAATTTCGACAAAATCACAGCCCGCTTTCTCTAAACTGGCCTTTACGGCATCAGCAGTTGCAAAAACATCATGTGAGTACGCAGTGTCGGCACTCACGGATGGGATTTTTAATAATTCGATTAACTCATTGATAAAGCGATCTTTGTGTTCTTGAACGTATGCTTTAATATTTTCCATTAGGTGAAATTTGTTTATATTCCAAAAGTACAAAAAAGAGTATGAATATTTTTTGTCTAAATTGTTTTGAAAATTGGAAGTTAAGTGTATCTTTGCACCCACAATTGCGCGGATATGGTGAAATTGGTAGACATGCCAGACTTAGGATCTGGTGCCGCAAGGCGTGTAGGTTCGAGTCCTATTATCCGCACAAACATTAAGACTTGAATAGCTGATTATCAGTTTTTTAAGTCTTTTTTGTTTTGTGTGTTCCCCAAAAAACAACACTCTTTCCTAAACCTGTGCCCTAGAGCACCTATTTAAACTTAAATTATTCTAAAAGGGAGAACTTTTTGGGTTTATGATTTCAGGCAAACAAAGTTAGATTTCAAAGGACGGATTTTCAGAACCGACACAACTTTCGATAAAATTAATAGACTTTATCGTCTGCCGACTTCGATACACAAGTTAAGGAAATTGAATAGGGTATGAAGAATAAACGCAGTAAGTGAAAAGAAGCAGGAAAGAATTTGCAAACGGCAAAAGGTAAATTTGTCAGCATTTTTAAATCGCAGTTGAAAAGGAGTACCATCAATATGTGCTTTTTTAATTTTTAACAAAGCTTCATCACAATATTTTGCATATTGAATGTCGGGAACATCGAGTTCTTGGAGTATTTAAGCCGCACCCACATTATTAAAATCGATATCAATCGCAATTAAAACTTTTGTGAACCTATTTTTGTTAAATTATTTAGGAAGTAAAATTTTAGCTTTGAAACCTTTATTGATTTGAGAATCGAACATAAGTGTTCCTTTTACTGCCTGAATGCGGTTTTCCGCATTTTGAAGTCCATTTTTTAAAATTAGTTTTTCCGTGAAGCCCACCCCATTATCTGAATAGTCAATTATCACATTATTCTGATCGCTATCAAACCCAATGATCACAAAATTGGCTTGGCTGTATTTTTTCATATTAACCATGAGCTCTTGCAATACTCTTTGCAAAGCTATCTTTTTTTCGTTTTCGATTTTTGACCAATCTATTATATTTCCGTTTTTTATAATGACTTCGACACTGTCACTTTTATAGTTGCTGAGCATCTGTTTTAGATTGTGTTCAAAACTTTCTCCCGTTTCTATAGTACTATTCTCCTTAGAGAAATCTCGTGTTCTAACATATATTTTATCAAGATTGTCTACCAGCGTTTCTTTTTTTATAGGGTTTTGTAAATCTTGCGTTTCGGCAAAAGTCATAGCATAAAAAACATCATTAGCGAGTTCATCATGAAGTTTTTTAGAAATTCGAGTTTCGGTATTGTAACGTGCTACTAATAACTCTCGTTTACTTTTATTTCTAAAATAGTGGATAAGGAAACCGATTCCTCCAAGTAGTACAACGAATCCAAAACTGAGCAAATACTTTTCGTTTTTTTGCGTTTCAAGTTGCAAAAGGGTTTCTGCTCTTTGTCCTTTGTATTTTATATTTTCCAAGGTCGCTTCTCTGGAATCATACTTAATTTTAGCAAACTGATTTTTAGCATTGTTTCGTACTGTTTTAATGCTATCATTAAGATTTACAAACAATGCGGCATAACTATTTACCCCTTTTTCCAGATTGTAAGACATTAAGAATTCCAATGCCTCCAATCGTTCATCGATACTTTGATACTTTGTGGCTACCTTATAAGCCTGCAATGCATTCTCCTTCGATTTTTGATAGTCTCTATTTTGATAGAAATCAGCTAAATGCAAATAGCTTTCAATACTTCCATAGGAATCATTAATGCTAGTTCTGATTACTAAAGCCTGGTTCATTAATGCTAGTCCCTTTTGAATATGATTGTCTTTATAATAAGCAAATCCCAGATTGTCAATAATTCTAGCTTTTTTATGCTGTAGTGTATCTAAAATATCAGTTTTTAAAATTGGCTCTAAAAGGGCAATGGCTTTTCTGTACTTTTTTTGTTCCGTATAAACCGTGGCGATATTATTGAATAATGCCACTCTAGCTACAGAATCGTTAACCGTTTTTAAAATTGTAGCATAATAGCGAACGGCGTCATCGTAATTTTTTACTTCTTTTGCTGCAATTCCGAATAAATTATTTGCAGCTACCTGATATTGTAAATCATTATTTATGTAAGGTAAAGCCTCGGTTAAAGTTTCTTCACTGCTATAATAATCGCCATAGGTTTGTTGGATATGAGCCATTCCAATTAGATTATAGGCAATGTAAGAACTGTTCCCCTCAGCTTCAAATAATTCTTTGGACTTATTATAATAATAGAAAGCACTATCTAATTTACTATCCCTGTTATAGGAATCACCTAATTCCGACAATCTCTTAGCTTGGGTGTATTTTAGGCTTTCTTGTTTTTTAGAAGTATCAATAACTGTATTTACACTCTTTTGACAAGATACAATTGAAAGCAAAAGCAGTAAAATAAAAAACGGGGAACGCAACATATAAAGTTTCTTTCCCCGAAATTAGTATTTAATTGTAAATTAATGCTCTTTATTGTGGATTTTTTGGAGGTGTTATAATAATTATTTCATCACCAGGGCCTTCACTCGCATTAACCGTGCTTGTGTTAACAATAGAAATACTGTCATTTTCCATTGATTTTAGTTTTTCTTTTTGAATTGCAAATTCCTTTGATTGAGCTGTTGTACTATCAATAGCATCCGCATCACAGGATACCATAACCAGGCCCGATACTGTAAAAGCAGCTATGAAAAATATTTTTTTCATGATTGTAATTGTTGAAAATTGGACATAGGTTTGGCCGTTCGATAGCTGTAATCGAATAATTAGTGTTGGCTAAACCATTAAAATGAGAACAGTTTGTTTTGGTTTCGGGAAGTAAAGTCAGCTAGTACAGAACCGTTTAATTATACTTCCCGGAATAAAAATTCTGTTCTGTATAGCGTCACTTTTATAGAAGTAGTTTTGTACATTTGTTCGTATCGCGAAATAGAACAACAACTAATTCTGAGGCAAAGTACTGATGCTTCTGAAGTAAAATTGATACGGAATTCCTATGATTCCCAGTATGACGAAGGATTCCTGATAATTCCTAAAAATTCCTGTAAGCTTATGGTGAAAAATACTTTAGAAGATTATAAAGCAGCTATTCAATTGAAGTATGAGAGAGAAAAAAGGGGAAGTCATTCCAGTTTTTTGCTAAATCCTTCTCGCGCTAAATTGAGGAAATTGTGTGCCGAGTTATTTAAAGATGATGTAAATGCTGACGATTTAAAAAGCTTTTCTGCTTTTTTTCAATTTGATTTTCTTCCAAATTGCTCCAATAAATTAAAAGAGCAAACAGATAGATTCAGGCCAATTGAAACCTTTTTTAAGGGAGAAACGGATTTAACTGATATTGAAGCGGTGAATATTGCAGCAATATTGGTCGATTTTAATCCAAGACCGTATCTTAAATTTTCAAGAACAGAATCGTTAAAAAAAGAGAGTAGTCTTGTTGACAGTAATGAAAATAGTATTGTGCACCAAGTTACCGTAGAAGATAAAAGGGCCATAACTGACAACAGGGAGAATGAAGGAGTAATTCAACCATCGTTCTTGGTGAAAAAGCAAATGCGGTCTTTACAGACACAGCAAATTATTCCAGCAATGCTTCTGATTTTAGTCCTAGGTGGTTTTGGATATTGGTTTTTTTCAAAAAAAACGTGTATGCAATGGCAAAAAGACCATTATGAAGTGGTGGAGTGTGAAACTGAAGAAGTCGGGATTGTAAACGTGTACTCCAAACTACCGATAAATCAAAATATGCTAGGTTTTAAAAAAATTGAGGTGTCGGATACAACAACTTTTTTTAAGCATAATAAACCCGTTTTATGGTATTGTAAAAATGGAAACCATCTTGATTTTTTTTATGGTCCAGGTTTTCATCCTGAAAATGAGAAAACGTTAAAACCCATTACACAATATATGATAAATAAATACGTGAAGTAAGCCTTGACTACTGAAACATTCATACGGTTTGTCCACGGACGTTAGCCTTTTATCCTATGGAACGAAATTGCTATTTGTTTGATAGCATATCTTTAGCAAATTAGAATTAATGGTCTTGAAAGTTGGTAGTAGGTTTAAAAGCGTTAAAAATCAGCTTTTAAATAAGGTCTCTTTCTTCACCTTATATTAAAAATGGAAAACCGCTTTGAAATTATAGTAGAGAAACTAAACAGTATTGAAAAATTTTTCCAAGAAAACCACCAAGATAAACCGATAATTTTTGCAAATGAACTACTGGATGTAATTGTATATCCAATAAGAGTGAAAATACAGTATTGAGAATGTGGATTGATCTTATTAAGATTTATGATCCGCACATAAAAAAAGCTTCTCAATGGAGAAGCTTTTTTATACCTACTTTTAATAATTATTTATTCTCAATCCAAGCATTGATTTTCTTTTCTAATAATGCTAAAGGCATTACGCCAGACTCTAATACTTTTTCGTGAAATTTCTTAATATCAAATGTAGTACCCATCTTAGTTTCCGCTTTTTTGCGAAGCTCCATAATCTTTAACTGACCAATCTTATAGGACAATGCTTGCCCCGGAATCGCCATGTAGCGTTCGATTTCTGGAATTATGCTCGCTTCACTTTCAGCTTCGTTTGCTAACGAATATTTAATAGCTTGCTCTCTGGTCCACCCTTTGGAGTGTAATCCTGTATCTACTACTAAGCGAACTGCTCGGTGCATTTCATTACCCAACATCCCAAAATACTGATACGGATCCTGATACAAACCCAATTCTTTTCCTAAACTTTCCGTGTACAATGCCCAACCTTCGCCATACGCGCCAAACCAATTGAATTTTCTAAAATCAGGAAGACTCTCGTTTTCTTGCTGTAAGGATATTTGAAAGTGATGCCCCGGAATCGCTTCATGCAAAAACAAATCTTCATCACCATACATATTATAATTGGCTACATCGGGAATTGGCACATAGAAAATACCGGGACGTGTGCCGTCAGCCGTTCCTTGGTTGTATTCCGCACTAGCCGTTTGCTCTCTAAAAGCTTCTGTGCGTCTGATTTCAAATTTCGTTTTAGGTTGTAACGCAAATAATTTATCTACATTCGGTTTAATGCGGGTGTAAATGCTTTGAAAATTAGCAATAACTTCCTCTGGTTTGGTAAAGGGTTTTAATTCTTTTTTGTTTCGAACCTCCTCAAAGAATTCTAATAATGTGCCTTTGAAACCGACTTGCGTTTTTACCTTTTCCATTTCGGCAGTCAGTCGAGCCACTTCTTTTAGTCCTAATTCATGAATGGCTTCTGGAGTCATATCAGTAGTAGTCCACTGTTTTACGTAAGCGGCATATAACTCTTTTCCAAAAGGCAAACTTCCAATTCCGCTGGTTGCTCTGGAAGCAGGAAGGTATTCTTTATTCAAAAAATCAGCCATCTTCTTATACTGCGGAATCAGTTTGGTATTGATTGTCGCTGTATATTTTGCCGTTAAATCTTCTTTGATGCTGTCAGGAAATGAAGCAGGCATTAATTTTATAGAAGAGTAAAATAGATTGTCTTCAATATTTGGCGTAGCCATTTCGGCAAATTGTGGAATTAGTTTTACTGTCAACGACTTAGGTAATACCACCCCTTTGTCTAATCCTTTTTTCATGTATACCATCGCGGAGTCTATCCAAACAGCGTATTTATCCATTCGCTGTAGGAAATTAGTATAATCCTCTTCTGTTTTAAAAGGTTGTGCGCTGGTTCCTCCCGCAAACTGTCCCATGGTGAGGTGTGTACCCCAAAATTGATGAACAGGAAGCAAATTGGTAGGTTGTTTTAATAAATCTTTACCAATTTCAACTTCCCATTTGATGATTTCGTAACTGTTTTTTTCTTCCTCGGATAAGTTTTCTTTATCAATTTTATTTAAAGCAGTTTGGTATTTGTCAAAAAAAGCTTCTTGCGAGTTTCTAAAACTGTCCGTCATCTCAAATTGCAGCTGATCGTTGTATTGGTTTTGACCACTTTGCGTTGCTCCCAAAGGGTCTAAAGCATTTTTGTCGTCAAAATAGTTTTTTGTTAAACTGGTAAAATCTTCTTTTTTATTTTCGGATTTGCAATTAACTAGCAGCAAAGAACCTGTTATTGCAAAGAAAAGAGTGGTTATTTTTCTCATAATGAATGTTTGATTATAGATTTAGCTAATTTATTCTTTTTTTTAATTTCCTATACTAAGTAGTTGGACTTATTTATTGCCGTACTATAAAATGAGTGAAATACTATTTAACATAAAAAGTCATGTAAGCATTAAACCTTAAATGACCTTATTATTGCTTAAGTTATCAGTCTTACACAAATGAAACTTCAATGACTTATATGGTAAAAAAAAATACGTCATTGTTTTATTGTTATTACTTAGATTAGGTAGAGGTTTAGTAAAGTACTATTTCTTTTTCACAAAATTTAGTTAAGGCGCCGCTGTAGTTCTTGGTTTGAATAGATTTAGGCTAAATTTACGATTCTAATTAATTAAACTCAAATGAGAAAAAAATCCTTTTTCATTTTGTTAGTCATTGGGAATATGCTAACAATTGAAGCAC
The DNA here is from genome assembly GCF_015751645.1 of Flavobacterium sp. CG_9.1. Lineage (NCBI taxonomy): Bacteria > Pseudomonadati > Bacteroidota > Flavobacteriia > Flavobacteriales > Flavobacteriaceae > Flavobacterium > Flavobacterium sp. CG_9.1. The sequence goes on along the minus strand of NZ_JADOVC010000015.1, from coordinate 89,229 downwards.
AAGAGAAAAAAGAAAACACCACTATGAATCCATTTTTTCAAGCTTATGACACGCCGTTTAATGTGCCGCCTTTCGACAGAATTAAAAATGAACATTTTAAACCCGCTATTTTAGAAGGTATCAGTAAACATCAAGCGGAGATTAATGCTATTGCAAATAATACGCAGCCTGCCACTTTTGAAAATACGATTCTTGCTATGGAAAACGCAGGGGAATTATTATCGAATGTAAACACGGTTTTTTCTAATCTGAATTCGGCGAATACCAATAAAGAGATTCAGAATATTGCCAAAGAAACGGCACCAAATCTTTCTGCACACCGAGATAATATTTACTTAAACGAGAAATTATTCGCAAAAGTAAAAACACTTTGGGACAAAAAAGAAACATTAGGCTTAAATTTAGAACAAGCTAAAATTTTAGATAATGCGTACAAAGATTTCGTTCGAAGTGGAGCTAATTTATCCAATGCGGATAAAGAAATATTGCGTAAAATAAATGGAGATCTTTCGCTAACAAGTTTGAAATATGGACAAAATATTTTGGCGGAGACTAATTCATACGAGTTGGTTATTGATAATAAAAAAGACTTGGCCGGATTGCCACAGGGATTAATCGATGCTGCCGCTGTTGATGCTAAAGCAAAAGGCAAAGAGGGAAAATGGGTTTTTACCCTTTCTAATTCTAGCGTGATGCCGTTTTTGCAATACAGTTCCAACCGAGAATTGCGTAAGCAAATTTGGAATGCCTACCAAACCAGAGGCAACCATAACGATGCTTTTGATAATAAGAAGAATGCAGTAGATTTAGCCAACCTTCGTGGGCAAAAAGCAAGATTGTTAGGATTTAAATCGCATTCTAATTATGTGTTGGAGGAATCGATGGCTAAAACACCGGAAAATGTAAACAAGCTGTTGAATGATTTGTGGAAACCAGCTTTGGAAATTGCCAAAACAGAAGCTACCGATATTCAGAAAATGATGGCTAAAGAAGGAATAAAAGGCGCGGTTCAACCCTACGACTGGAGATATTATACAGAGAAAATCAGAAAAGAACGTTTTGATCTTGACGAAGAAGAATTGAAACCGTATTTTAGTTTAGATAATGTTAGAAAAGGTGTTTTTCAAGTAACCGAAAAATTATACGGAATTCAATTCAAAGCGTTGACTAATGTTCCAAAATACCACGAAGACGCAACCGTTTGGGAAGTTTTAGAAAAAGATGGTACACATTTGGGTGTTTTGTACATGGATTTTCATCCGCGTGAATCGAAACGTGGCGGTGCATGGATGACCTCATACAGAAGCCAGAAAACGGTGGATGGAAAACGTGTTGCTCCGGTAGTTTCTATCGTTTGTAATTTTACAAAGCCATCAGCAAATGCTCCGGCACTTTTGACTTTTGATGAAGTGACGACTTTCTTTCATGAATTTGGACATTCCTTACACGGATTATTATCGAATGTGACGTATAAAAGTTTAGCTGGAACAAGTGTTCCTAGAGATTTCGTAGAACTTCCTTCCCAAATTATGGAAAACTGGGCGGCTGAACCCGAGGTTTTAAAAATGTATGCAAAGCATTATAAAACAGGCGAAGTGATTCCAGAGACGCTAGTGAATAAATTGAAAAAAGCAGGAACTTTTGATCAAGGTTTTGCCACAACAGAATATCTTGCAGCTTCTTTGTTGGATTTAGAATACCATTCTCAAACCAAAGATATTACTGTTGATGCAAACGCTTTCGAAAAAGCAGCAATGACAAAAATTGGTTTGATTTCCTCTATTATTCCAAGATATAGAAGCACGTATTTCAGCCATATATTCTCAGGAGGATATTCTTCTGGATATTACAGCTACATTTGGTCAGGAGTTTTAGATACCGATGCCTTTGAAGCGTTTAAAACGACTACTTTGTTTAATCCAGAAAAAGCCAAATTATTTCGTGACAATGTTTTGGAAAAAGGAGGAACCGAAGATCCGATGGTGTTGTACAAACGTTTCCGTGGTGCTGAACCTAGTATTGAGCCGCTGTTGAGAAAACGTGGTCTGGACAAAAAAGAAGAACCCCTTAAAAAAATAAAAGGATAATTATAATTTTCTTCTAAAGCAAAAACCCTACGATATAAATAAATTGTCGTAGGGTTTTTTTTTGTTTCTGATCAAAATCGGTTTTTATCCGTGATACACTCGGGAAGCAATTATTTTGTCTTCTCTAATGTCCAATACTTCCGCAACCAACAAATCGTCTTCACCGGTAACTGTTCTGATGTATTCCATGAAAACGCGGTCGCCATTGGCAGTAAGCGATTTTACTTTGTAATTCAAGCTTGGTAAACGCTCAAAAGCATCTTTCCACCATTCTCGTAATGCTTCTTTACCGGTAACAAAACCATTACTTTCCGGTTTATACATTTTTAATTTTGGACTAAAATGAACGGCATCTTCGTCATATAAAGACAGTAATTTTTCTAATTCTTTATTATTGAAAGTTTCAAACCATTTAAAGGCAATTGATTGTAATTTTTCTGGTGTCATACTTATTTAGGATTGAATTTTTAATTAAAAAAATCCCATTTCGCTATGCGAAAGGGATTTCATTGTATAATTTCAAAGAAATATTAAACGTTCTTCAAATTGATAATTTCTTGTTCAGTAAGCAATCTCCAGTTTCCTCTTGGCAAATTCTTTTTGGTCAAACCAGCAAACGAAACGCGGTCAATACGCAAAACATCATAACTGAAATGTTCAAAGATATTACGGACCACTTTTACATTGGATGATCTTAACTGCAATCCAATTTCACTTTTAGCTTCACCTTCAATGTAGCTTACATCTTCCACAAAAACGCGGTGTCCGTCAAGCGTCAAACCTTTATTTATTTTTTCTAAATCTTCAAATTTCAAGTTTTTGTCTAGTGAAACTTGGTAAATTTTAGATGATTTTTGACTTGGTAATGTAAATTTACGAATCATGTCCGTATCATTTGTGAACAATAACAAACCAGTTGTATTCTTGTCCATTCTCCCAACTGCACCAATTTTTGCAGTAGTAGAACCTTTAACCAATTCTAAAACATTACGATATTCCTGACCTTCGTCCATCGCAGTGGTAAAGTTTTTAGGTTTGTTCAGTAAGATGTATACTTTTTTCTCTGGTGTCAAAGTAGACCCGTCAAAATTCACAACATCACCTGGTTTTACCATGTATCCCATTTCGGTAACAGGAATTCCGTTTACTTTTACAGTCCCGGATTGAATATAAATATCCGCATCACGACGCGAGCACGCACCTGAATTAGCAATGTATTTATTCAAACGAATTTCGTCTTTTACTTTCGGTCTCTTTGGTGCTTGATTTGGTTTTTTCTCTACTTTATCAGTAGCGATATCGGCAACTTTAGTAGTAACTTTAACTTTTTTCGGCCCTTGAGCGCGCTTCTGCATGGCAGGTTTTGGCTTATTCGAACTGGGTCTTGAGCTAGCTGCTCTTGGACCACTTTTCTTATTATTGCCTTCCTTGTTATTCATAATATTCCAATAATTTGTGCAAAGATACTATTTATATACTTGACAATCAATAACCACCAATTATAAAAACGCTAACTGTCTAGTTAATAAGCCAATTAATATATTTTAGTATGATTTTTTAGAGCTATTTCCCGCTATCGTTTCAATCTTTCTAGTCCTGAACTTGTTTCAGGATCCTGAAACAAGTTCAGGACTAGAAAGGATTTTCTCTACTATCGGGGCTACCCTATCGGGTAATATAGGAGAATTTCGAGAATGTTTTTTTATCCTTTTTATAATTTGGAAAAAGGTAACATTAAACCATCAACAATCTTTTTCCATGCCATAAAACACTTGGATTAATCAAGACAATGCAAAATACTCCGGCAACAATAAGGAATTTCAATACATTGTGAAGCAGCAAAAATTGTGGTTTCGCATTGGATTTCCACAAGTAAAGCAAGAAGAAGATTAGGATAATCAGACAAGAATAAAAATAAATATCCATATAGCCCACATCATAAATATCAATCAAAGCATAAACGGGTAAAACAGTCAGAATGGTCAATACCGTGATGGTTATTTTTGATATCTCTTCGCCGTAAACAATAGGAATCGTTTTATAATCATTGGCTAAATCCCCTTTTAGGTTTTCTAAGTCCTTTATTATTTCCCGAATCAACAGTAATAAAAATAAAAAACTGGCATGCGAAAAAATAACTCCAAGTTGTCTTTTATAATTCTCTATATCTTCAAAGGGAATGCGGGTGTAAAAGTAGAGGAGTATCGCAAAAAAAGGCAAAACTGCCAATACTGCCGCAGTAAGATTTCCTACAATAGGGTATTTTTTTATTTTATGAGAATAAAACCAAATGAAAAAGATATATCCTGAAAAGAATAAAAAAACGCGCCACGAAACGAATAATGCCATCAAAGCCACAATAAAATTAAGCGTAAAATACACACTTAGTTTTGTTTTCTGGCTTACTAATCGATCTAACATGGACTTATTAGGTCGGTTAATTAAATCCTTTTGGCTATCATAAAAGTTATTGATGATATAGCCGGAAGCAATCGTAAGTGATGATGCAAAAACTAGAATAAATAAATTGAAATCGAGCAAAATATCTAACGCTCTTTTTTCGGGAGCCAGAATAAATATCGCAGAGAGATACTGCGCTAGAATAATTATTGGAATATTATACCCGCGAACCACCGAGAACAAACTTATAATTTTCATCAATAAAAGTTTGTTCTTTCTGTTCATTCTTGTTATAGGTTAGCCACGAACCTGGCTAGTGCAGGCAGGGCAGGAAGGTGAAAATGTTTTAAAGTTTATTTGAGTGTATTCTACTTTTTTTGAGAAAGAGGAATTAGAATTGATACACTACTTCAAGTTTGTAATCTTTCAAAGAAGCTTTTGCTTTTTCTAAATCTTCGGTAAAACCTAAGATGTAACCACCACCACCGGATCCACAAAGTTTTAAATAATAATCATTGCTGTCAATTCCTTGTTGCCAAATTCCGTGAAATTGTTCTGGGATCATTGGTTTGAAGTTATTCAAAACCACTTTTGATAATTTCTTGGTGTTCATGAACAAAGATTTCATGTCTCCGCCAAGGAAATTTTCTACACAAGCATCCGTATATTTTACAAATTGATTTTTCAACATCGCACGGAAACCTTTGTCTTTTAGGTTTTCCATAAAAATATTTACCATTGGAGCCGTTTCACCTACAATTCCGGAGTCTAACAAAAATACGGCGCCTTTTCCGTCAAAACTTTGGGTAGGAATACCAGTTGCTTCAATATTATTTTTGGAATTGATTAGAATTGGAATACTCAAATAACTGTTTAAAGGATCTAAACCAGAGCTTTTTCCGTGGAAAAAACTCTCCATTTGAGAAAATATATTTTTTAATTGCAATAATTTTTCCCGTGTTAAATTCTCTAAAACCGTGATTTTATTGTGAGCATATTTATCATAAATCGCAGCTACCAATGCACCACTGCTTCCTACGCCATATCCTTGCGGAATGCTGGAGTCAAAATACATTCCTGTCTCAATATCACTATTTAAAGTCGTTAAATCAAAAGTAACCAAGTTTGGCTGCTCGTTTTGTAAAGTTTCTAAATACGTTACAAAACGCCTTAAATTTGCATTTGATTTTATTGCCTCAGCAGAAGGATTTTCTTCTTTCTTAAGCGCGCCATTATAGAAATTATAGGGAATTGAAAGCCCTTTTGAGTCACGAATAATTCCGTATTCTCCAAAGAGTAATATTTTTGAGTAAAACAAAGGTCCTTTCATAGGGTGTTGTAAATTAACAATTTGGGGGTTGATAATTAGGTATTTATTTTATAATTTTTATAATTCAACTTGGTCTCCACGATTTGCTTCTTGAATTCTAAGATCGATTTTCTCTTGTTCTTCGGCAGATAATTGTTTCCAAATGTCCTTTTTTTCTGATTTGAAAATGTTTTTTATAGATTCTATTATAGCTGTGTCGTCCGTCTCTATAAGTAATTTAATTAATTCTAATTTCTCTGATTGGATGTCCATAGTTATAACTCTTTAAAAAATAAAGATAGTTAAAAAACAGATTAAATCAAAACAGCACCATTTCCAATTCTGTCGCAAATGTACTGCCCATTTTGGCAATAGCCAACTAATTCGTCCTTAATAAATTGCAAAACTTTTTCGCTAGTGTTTTCGGGATACAAAACATGTACATTGGCACCAGCATCCAGCGTGAAACAAACAGGAATTTTAGTCTCCTTTCTAAATTTCCAGATCGCATTTATGATCTGTAAGGTGTTCGGCTTCATTAAGATAAAATAAGGCATTGAAGTCATCATCATGGCGTGCAACGTCAAGGCTTCGCTTTCAACTATTTTTATGAAAGCGTCTAAATCACCATTTTCAAAAATAGTAATGAGATGGTCTAAATTTTCGTGCGCTTGAGAAAATCGTCTTTCGGCAAAAGGATGCTCGTGCATTAAATCATGACCCACTGTGCTCGAAACCTGCTTTTCGCCTTTGTCAACTAGTAAAATAGTATCCTGATAATTAGTAAAATTTTCGTGAATTGCATGTGGAAATTCTACTCCAAAAAGATCAGAGCTCGCTGGGATATTCTTTTGATTTCCCCAAACTACGACTTTGCCTTTTACACTGCGGCAGGCACTTCCAGAACCCAAACGCGCTAATAAAGATGCTTTTTGAAAGAAATAATCATCGGTCATTTCCGGATTTAACGCTTTTTCTAAGCTCATCAAATTCATGGCTAAAGCGGCCATTCCTGATGCCGAAGAAGCAATTCCAGAACTGTGTGGAAAAGTATTCTCAGTGTCAATCGTAAAATGATAGTCTTTTAAAAAGGGCAAATAGATTTCTATTCGTTCTAGAAATTTTTGAATTTTTGGCTTGAAATCTTCTTTAGATTGTCCTTCAAAAAGCAAATCGAATGAAAAAGAACCTTGGTTCTCTTTTTTGGCGAAAGCCAATTTAGTAATCGTCTTGCAATTATTCAAGGTAAAACTCACCGATGGATTAGCTGGAATTTGATTGTCTTTTTTGCCCCAGTATTTTACAAGGGCAATATTGCTGGGTGCACTCCATTGAAAAAAACCGCTTTCAACCGAATGTGTATATTTTGATGGAATAAAATCGTTTGCTGAAATCATGAATGATATAATTTACGCAAAGATACTTTTTTTTTGTAACTGCTGATTCGCAGATTTTTTTTTAATGATTGGTTATGGCAATCATCATTTTTTATTCGTTCTTTTAATTGTTTGGTCTACTTGAATATGATTCTAGCTTGTATTTTTTTAAAATTACACTTGCTGTTTAAAGCTGCGATAGTACGGTCGTGTAACGAACCTTAATGTTGTTTACTTGAAATGTGAACAAGATTTCATTAGATTTGTAAATCGTAAAACACATCAAAATGAATAAAATCACCCGAATATTAGCAGTTGTTGTTACTTGTCTTGTTATTGGTTATTTCTCAGGAAACGTAACCCGCTCTGCGATCACTACTTGGTATCCTACGTTGATTAAACCAAGTTTTAATCCACCCAATTGGATTTTTGCGCCCGTTTGGAGTACGCTGTATGTGATGATGGGTGTTGCGGCAGGTTTAGTTTGGAACCGCATAGAAGAAGAGCGGGATTTAGTCAAGAAAGCATTGGTTTTCTTTGCCATACAATTAGGGCTAAATGCCTTGTGGTCTTATTTATTTTTTGGCTTGCAGAACCCGATGTTAGCGGGATTAGAAATTATCGTTTTATGGCTAATGATATTTGAAACCTACATTCAGTTTGCCAAAATCAATAAAATCGCGGGTTATTTATTTATTCCGTATTTGGCTTGGGTTAGTTTTGCTGCCGTTTTAAATGGAAGCATTTGGTGGTTGAATCGATAGTTGGTAGGCTTTATTTCAGTTATGAGTTTTTTTATATTAATTCGGCATAAAGTTTAATCGGGTTTGTAGTGTAAAATTTTTGTACTCATAAATTCCATTAACGTCAGTTCATTTCTTTCGCTAGCTATGCTATCGGCTTTTGGGTCTTTGGCACAAAAAGCCAAAAAATCATCAATTTGTCTTGGCTTTAGCTGTAAGGTTTCGGTAAAAAAATCAGCTTTACATCTCGTTTTTGCAGCGTCAGTAAAAGCTAAAAGTGGGCCTTTATCAGCAGCTACCTCTTTCTCTTTTTTAAATAATTTAAAAATCATTCCGCCAATTCTCATTAAATCCATGCTGTTCTCAATGGTGCCATCGTAAACACCTGGATTTTTCAATTTTTTTGCATTTTTCTCCAATGTGTATTGATCCAATTTTCCTTGTTCCCATTTCGCATCTTTACTAAGCTTTATGGACGGCATATTTTGCACGACTACTTCTTTTAGTTCTTCAATTTTAGAATATAATGTGACTTTAAGAAAACCTTGGTTTAATACCGCGACTGAAATTTTTAATTCTTTTATTTCATGATTTTTTGCAACAAAAACCAAAACATCATTAATTTCAATATTAATTGTAAAATTTCCATCAGAATCGGTCAAAGTAACGGTTTTGGTGGTAGCATTGATTACCTCAACTTTGGTTGCGGCGGTTTTATCAAAGTGCACTTGTCCTTGAATGCGTTCGCTTGCCTGTGCAAAACCACTTTGATAAATTATAAAAGTACAAATAGAAACGAGTAGTTTTGTTTTCATAAAGATCTGATAATACGGTGGTAAAGTTATCAGAATCTTCTTAAATAAAACTTATTGAAGTTTTAAACTCTTGTTAATTAAATTCAAATTGAAGCTGCCACAATAAACCCGCTTGTCCATGCATTTTGGAAATTGAATCCTCCGGTAATGGCGTCAATATTAACAATTTCACCAGCAAAATAAAGGTTTTCATGCAGTTTACTTTCCATAGTTTTGAAGTTGATTTCTTTTAAATCGATTCCGCCAGCCGTTACAAATTCTTCTTTAAACGTACTTTTTCCATTGACTTGAAAAGTGCCATTTGTAAGTTGATTTGTTAAGTTTTGCAGCTGTAATTTTGATAAATCAGCCCATTTCGTTTCGGCTTCAATTCCTGAAGCGAGCACTAAACTTTCCCATAATCTATTGGTGATTTCAAATGGTGATTTTTTGGAAACTGATTTTTTAGCGTGTTCTTGCTTTAATTCTTTTAGCTTTTTCTCCACATCTTCTTTTTCTGCGTCATTCAACCAATTCACGAAAATGGTAAACTGATAATTTTTATCATGCAAGATTCGGGCACCCCAAGCGGAGAGTTTCAATATCGCAGGTCCACTCATTCCCCAATGCGTGATCAATAAAGGTCCCGTGGAAGTAAGTTTGGTATCTTTTACTTTTACGGTTGCTAAAGCGGCAACACCAGGTAATTCTTTTATTCTAGAATCTTTGATATTAAACGTAAATAGGGAAGGGACTGGAGTAATTACAGCATGCCCAAAAGACTGCAGCATTTCCCAGATTTTAGGATTGCTTCCGGTAGCTAGAATCAGTTTTTCGGCAAGATAATTTTCAGTTTGGGTTTCTATTTTCCAAAATTTTTCTCCTGAAACTTCGGGATTGAAAATAGATTGTACGCTTTGACCGGTCAGTACGGCAATTCCAAGTTTTTGTGTCGCTTTTAGGAAACAATCAATAATGGTTTGTGATGAATTGGAGACCGGAAACATACGTCCGTCTGCTTCAATTTTGAGTTCCACGCCATGTTTCTCGAACCATTCAATGGTATCGCCAGAACAAAACTGATGAAATGGACCTCGCAATTCTTTTTCGCCACGCGGATAGAACTTTACTAATTCGTTCGGTTCAAAGCAAGCGTGGGTTACGTTGCATCTTCCACCGCCTGAGATGCGTACTTTCTGGAGTACATCACCGCCACGCTCTAAAATGGCGACTTTCAGTTTTGGATTTTTCTCCACGATGTTAATGGCTGTAAAAAAACCCGCTGCTCCACCGCCTACTATTATTATGTCGAAATTTTGATTCATTTATTATCTATTGCTAGAGTTAGGTCGTTAAGTTTTTTATGCAAATGTAGTTCCCTTAATTGTTTTATTATTTTTTTTGAACCATTAAGAGAGTAAAGCTAATTAAGTTTTTAGTGTTACTGTAATTTTCTTAATGACCTCAAATTCCCTTAATTGTTGAATCATTTCTTTTTAACAATTAAGAGATTTAAGTTATTGTTACTGTAAATTTCTTAATGACCTTAATTTGCTTAATTGTTTAATTATTTTTTTTAACAATTAAGGGAGTTAAGAGATTTAAGTTGTTGTTACTGTAAATTTCTTAATCATTCAGCACTTTTAAGTTATTCATCAGATAGTCGTAAAAAATACTCGTTAATTAAAGGCTTACACGATTTTGAAATGTTAGTAGTATTGAAATTGATTAGTAATCCTTGTGGCATGCCTAATAATTTCATGTAGGTGAGTAGTTTTGCTTCGTCAATTGGATGAAATTTTTCCACAGTTTTTAACTCAACAATAATTGATTCATTTACCAGCAAGTCCAAACGTAATGCATGTGCGAGTTCTAAATCGTAGTAATCTATTTCAATATTTAATTGTTGTTTTACATTATACCCGTTTTTTTCTAATTCATATTTCAAGCATTCTTCATAAATTTTTTCTAGTAGACCGGGTCCTAGTTTTTTATGAACTTTTATTGCGTAACCAATAATTTCATAAGATAATTGTGTAATCTCTTTTTTTGTCATGAATTGAAACTTTTACCTAGTTACTTAAATGACTTAATTTTCTTAATGGTAGAGAAAAAAAACATTTTGTCAAAAATACAATATTCTAGTTCATATTCTATTGGGAAAATCAGTGATGATTCCGTTTACGTTGAAGGTTTTTATTTTTTGAATGTCTTCTAATTCATTAATTGTCCAAGGGAAAACATCGAATCCTTTTACTTGGATTTGTGCCGTATTTGCTTTGGTCAATAGATGAAAATGCGGATGAATTGATTTTGCCTGAATGAATTTGGCGAAAGCCAAAGCCAAGTCTAAATCGGTTTCTGTTAAAACTCCAATAGGGATTTTATCATTTAAAAACGCCACTTGTTGTAACGCATTCCAATCAAAACTGGAAACTAAAAATTGGTCGTATTTCCAGCCTTTTTTGGTAACATACTTTTCAATAAGTGCAACTACTTTGTCCGTTACTTCATAGCTTTTTAGTTCAATATTGATAAAACAATCTTGGTTTACCAACTCAAGGACTTCTTTGAGTGTTGGGATTTGCTGCGCTAGTTCGTTTAAATGCCTAGGGTTGTTTGTTTCATTGATTCGAAAAGCCTTCAATTCGCGTAAAGATAAGGTGTTTACTAAGCCTTCTCCGTTGGTAGTTCTATCTATAGTTTCGTCATGAATTACTATTATTTCACCGTCAGCACTTAAATGAACGTCCAGTTCAATGCCATCCACTTGCACATTCAATGCTTTTTGGAATGAAGCCAACGTATTCTCTGGTTCATGTCCTCTTGCGCCACGATGTCCAATTTTGAGCATGGAAGTAATTTTTCACAAAGGTAGTATAAATACAAAAGCACAAACTTAATTGGTTTGTGCTTTTATAAATGGATTCATTTGTGGTTTGCATTAAAAAATTACTTTAAGTCATCAACAGGTGTAGTAGTTTTTATTTCTTCACTTTTATCTTCTCCTTTTAAGTAAGTAGGTAAGTTAAGTCCTGCCATGTTGAACAAATCGTTTAAGGGAGGTACGGTTTTCATCATTCCAGCGACAAAGTTGGCAGTGGATCCAGCCCCGTTGTCTCCTGCATTACCAGAATCCCAAACAGTAGTTTTATCAATTTTGATATTTTTAACTGCTTCAACTTGGGTTTTTACTAATTCGGGCAACTTTTCAATTAATAATAATTGAAAGGCTTTTGTTGGGTCGCCACCTGCTGCACTAACTACTGCACGGTACCCTTCGGCCTGTTTAGTTAAAATTTCATATAAACCCTTCGCCTCGGCTTCCATTTTTGCAAAGATGGCGTCTGCTTCCCCTTTTGCTAATTCTCTTGTTTTTTCTGCTTCCGCCTGTGCATCTATAATTGCTTTTTGTTTCGCAATTTGCGCAGGAATAACCACATTTGCATTTTGTGTAGATCGTTCTCTTTCTGCACGAGCTTCTTCCGCTTTTTGTTCGGCAGCATAAGACTCTTCTAATGCTCTTGCACTTTGTACTTTTCAGATGCTAAAGCAGTTCGCAACGCTTCCGCCTCGCGCTCTCGTCGCGCTGCTTCTGACTGTGCAATAGCAATTCGGGCTTCATTTTCCCCTTGAATTGCAACGGCATTGGCTTCAGATGTTTTTACGCGGGTATCTCTTTGTGCTTCTGCTTTACCAATACTTTCGTCTTTAAAAGCAGCAGCAATACTAACTTCTCGGTCTTTATTAGTTATTGCAATTTTCACATCACGATCTCTGTGCGTTTCAGCAATTTGAACGTCTTTTTCTCGATCAGCCAATGCCTTTAAAGTTTCTCCAATTCTTTCTTGTTCAGCAACTGAAATTTTTGCTTCATTGATTGCTTTTGCAGCAGCTTCTTTTCCTAAAGCTTCAATATATCCAGATTCATCTTTGATATCCGTTACGTTAACGTTAATTAATTTTAAACCAATTTTCTTTAATTCAGAATCAACGTTTTTCGAAATGTTATCCAAGAATTTATCTCTGTCAGAATTAATTTCTTCAATTGTCATAGTCGCAATAACTAAGCGTAGTTGACCAAACAAAATGTCCTTAGCTAACTCTTGAATTTGCTCCGGTAGTAAACCTAATAGACGTTCAGCAGCGGTATTCATACTTTCTGCTTCGGTTGAAATGGCGATAGTAAATCGACAGGGAACATCAACACGAATATTTTGACGCGACAAAGCATTTGTTAAATTGGCATCAATAGAAAGTGGTTTTAAATCTAGGTACTGGAAATCTTGAACAACAGGCCAAATAAAAGCACCGCCACCATGCACACATTTTGCAGAGGTTCCACCTGTGCGGCCATATATAACTAGAATTTTATCTGAGGGACATCTCTTGTATCGAGAAATAAGGGTTAAGAAGGTTACAAAAACAACAAATACAGCAACAACAATAATGATAATTTCAGTCATGGTTTAGTTTAATTTAATATTTTTCTACAATTAATAAGTTGTTTTCGATAGCCACGACTTTTACCGAAGTGTTTGAAGGAATTTTTTCAGGTGAAAAAGTCATGGCATCTAATTCATGAAAAGTTCCATTTATACTAATAAGTATTTTTCCTTTGCCGGATTTCGATTCAGGGATTGTTAGGTATACTTGTGCTGTTTTGTGAAGTGCGTATTCTATTTTAAAGCTATTGTTCTCAGACAATTTTAAAATTTGTTTAATTACGAAAAAGAATATAGCAACAAAAAACAACCCTACTAAAACAGAAATAATAATTAAAATTGTTTTGTTTTGGATACTGTTATAAAATGAAATTCCGGTCCAACTAAATCCTAATAAAAAGTTGATTAAGTTACGTAAAGTAAAAATTTCAAAAGGTAATTCTCCGTCGATAGCATCAGAATCAATGTCGGTTTCACCGTCGCTTAAACCAATAAAGGTCATAATGGTTTGGAATCCAAAGAATAAGCTTACTGGTAAAGCAATGTACCAGAAAGCCTTGAGTAATGGTTCGTAATTTTCTAAAAAATTTATAGTTATGATTTGATTGTCTAAAGTAGACGATATTTTTTACAAAAGGTTACAAATGGAAAATATTATTTATTCTAATAAAATCTATCTTAAAATGAAAGGCACAGATCGCTTTGAAACTGTGCCTTTTGGTTGTAAATATACTTCTCGTAAAGTCCTAAATTAAATTTTTGAAGTTCTGTAATATCCTGATGAGTTTTTCTTCAAACTATTTTTTCAATTCCAGTAATACAAGATCAAATGCTGAATCAATTGTTACTTTTCCGCTGGAAACGATGGCTTCCTTGCCGGAGTAGGCATCTTTTACTTTTGATCCATCTTCGAAAATTGACCCCACTGAAAGTTCTTTGGTGCCATTCGCTAAATCCAATCCTACTACCACTGCATCCGAATAATTTCCTTTAGAAAAAGTTCTGGAAAAAATATACGGTTGAGCCGAAATTTGCTGGTGAATTCCTGCTCCAACTGAAGGGTGATTTTTTCTAAACTGTCCTAATTTTTGCCAATGCAAAAGTGTATTCTGTGTTTCTGGATTTGATTTGATAGCTTCCCAATTCATAAAGGAACGCAAAGTTGCATCGCCTTGTGTACCTTCAATTACGAGAGAACGAGCACTTTCATCACCATAATATACTTGTGATACTCCAGGGGAAAGCAATAATTTTGTCCCTGCTTCTTTGCTTTTGGTGCGTTTGGCATCAAAAGGCCCGCCGTCATCGTGCGAGGACAAATAGTTTAAAACACTGTATACTTTCAGTTCATTATTGAGTTTGCTTGAATATTTAGAAAAAATAAATTCATAGTCTTTTTGTGCATCCCATTTGAATTCAAAATTGATCATGTTGTTGAAACCATTTTTGAAATAGTTAATTTTTTTGTCTCCAAAATCAAAATCTTGTCCGCCGCTAATGCCGTAATTGTATACTTCAGCAAGGGTATAGAAGGAATTGTTATCCAATACTTTTGTAGGGTTGTTTTTCTTCCAAGTGGCAAACGCATAATCACATTGCGTTTTAAATTCGGCCCAAACGGTTTCATCGGTATGTTTTACGGTATCGCCTCTATATCCATCAATTCCATATTCTGTGATGTAATCTGTCAACCATTTGATGATGTAATATTTTGGTGCTCTTGGATATCCCGTACGAGCAAAAAACGCGTCCAATTCTTTCATTTCCTGTTCGTAACGTCCTTCTTTTTTCCATTTTTCGATTAAAAAAGGCGGTAAAGTCACTGCTTGATTGTTCTCTGTTTTTATATCCGGAAGATTAGCAACAAGTGTACAAGCGGTTGTTCCATCAAAAGATTTGTAATCGCAATTGGGTCCGGTTCTCACCCAGTCATTTGGCCAAACCGTATCTTCGGCAGTTACGGGTCCTGTATGATTGATTACGCCATCTAGAATGATGCGGATTCCGTGTGCGTGTGCTTTTTGAACTAAAGCGGCTAAATCTTCTTTGGTTCCAAAGTTAGGATCTAAGTTCGTCCAATCTCTGGCCCAATAGCCATGAAACCCATAACTCAATCCCGTTCCTTCGTCAACGGCATCGTGGATTTGTTCTACAATTGGTGTAAACCAAATGGCATTG
This sequence comes from Flavobacterium sp. CG_9.1, assembly GCF_015751645.1. Taxonomy (NCBI): domain Bacteria; kingdom Pseudomonadati; phylum Bacteroidota; class Flavobacteriia; order Flavobacteriales; family Flavobacteriaceae; genus Flavobacterium; species Flavobacterium sp. CG_9.1. The sequence goes on along the minus strand of NZ_JADOVC010000015.1, from coordinate 73,897 downwards.
ATTCCTAATTTATCAAAATAACCTTCATCAATTTTTTGAGAAATCCCTTTGATATCGCCACCTTCAAAACCACGCAATTTTCCCGTAGTTTTAGTTCTGTTGAAGTTCATATCATTTGAAGTATCTCCATTATTAAAACGGTCCGTCATCAGGAAATAAACATTCGCTCCTTCCCAAACGAAAGGGGTTTTGTTGCTCTCAGTAACCGTTTTTGTGCTGGAGCAACTACTTAGTAAAGTCATCGTAATTAGTAAAAATGGGATTGAATATTTTTTCATTTTTTTGTAATTTTTATTTCAATTCTAAAATCAAAACCGATTTAGGTTCTATTATTATTTCGTTGGTAATGTCAAACGTTAATTCAGAAATCACATCTTTTCCTGTTTTAAAGTTTTTGCTGTTTTCTTTGAAACGGTCTGTTTTTATCGTTTTGGTTTCATTACTGTTGTTTAGTAACACCATGATGGTTTCTTCAGCATTGTATCTAAAATAGACGTAGGTGTTATTTTCAGGAATGTAATGCGTCATTTTTCCGGAATGAATCACTTTTTTTGCTTTTCTCCAATTGAATAATTTAGATGTAAAATCGAAATACTCACTTTGTCCAGGAGTTCGTCCTTCTTTAACAAAAGCATTGTTTGGATCGCCTTCCCAACCGCCTGGAAAATCCTGACGGATATCCGCATCACCTTTGTTTTTATCGCCAGCCATACCTATCTCGCTTCCATAATACAATTGTGGAATCCCACGAACCGTTGCCAATACGGTCATGGCCATTTTGTATTTTCTAATGTCGTTTTCGTAGGTTTGATTGATGCGATTGGTATCGTGATTTTCCACAAATAGCAACATATTGTTCGTATTTGGATACAGAAAATCATTCGTAAAATTATCATAGATTTTTACCATTCCTTTGTCCCATGCGCCTTTATCTTCGTTGAAAACTTTACTGGTTGCCTCGTATAATGTAAAATCCATTATACTGGGTAGGTACGAATTGTAATTTTGAATAGCGGCAATTTTGCTGTCTTTTTGCCAATAGGCCATTTGCGCTTGACTTTGCATCCAAACTTCTCCTACAATATTAAAATTGGGGTATTCATCGGTTATGGATTTGGTCCAATTTGCAATTCCTTTTGGATCAGAATAATTATAAGTATCTACTCTAAAACCATCCAAATCAGCTGATTCAATCCACCAAATCGCATTCTGAATCAAGTATTTTAAAGTCAAAGGATTCTTTAAATTTAAATCAGGCATTGTGGGAACAAACCAACCGTCTATGGCAATTTTTTTATCAATTTCAGAGGCGTTGGTGTCATGAATTACCGTTCGTTTATGATTGGTTTGAGTGTAGCTATCAAAATGATTAATCCATTCTTTTGTTGGTAACTCTTTCATCATCCAATGTTCAATTCCCCAGTGATTCGTCACATAATCCATCACCAGTTTCATGTCTCGTTTGTGCATTTCAGTTGCCAATCGTGCATAATCTTCATTAGTTCCATAACGAGGATCTATTTTATACACATCAGATTGGCCATAAGTATGATAGGAATAAGCGGCATCATTGTCCTCGCAAAGTGGTGTGCTCCAGATGGCAGTTGCTCCAAGTGCTGCAATGTAATCTAAGTTTTTTATGATTCCTTCAATATCGCCACCGTGCCTACCGCCAGGTAAATCTCGGTTGTTTTTTTCTTTAGTGTTTTTCTCGCTGTCGTTGTTTCTGTTTCCATTGGCAAAGCGATCAGGCATCAGTAAATACATCATATCCGAAGAATCGAAACTTTTGCGTTGCGCAGATTTTTCTCTTCGTTTCTTTAAGCTGTATTTTTGTGTAAATGTTTCTTTTTTATCGCTTTTAAAAGTAAAAACGAAATCAGTTGCTGCTACTTTTTTGGTGTCAATGGTAACAAAAATGTAGTTGGGATTTTCTGTTCTTTTAACGTTGGTAATTTTTATTCCGTTCGAAGCTGTAACTTGGTATTGTGCAATTTCTTTGCCGTAGAACAATATTTGTAACTCAGGATTTTGCATACCTGCGTACCAAAATGGAGGTTCTACCTTGTCGATTTGAGCGTGTAAAGTTAAAGACATAAAAAAAAGGAATACGGTTATTTTTTTTAGAAAATCCCTATTTTGGAAAGGTAAAGAAATAATTTTATTCATGTTGAAATACATTGATTACATTTAATTTTAATGAGAATTTTACAAAAAAAGATGCCTGTTACAAGGAATTAAGTAGTTGGACCTATTTAATATCGTACTATAAAATGACTGAAATAATATTTAACATATAAGTCATATAAGCATTAAACCTTAAATGACCTTATTGTTGCTTAAGTTATGTAAGCCTCACAAATGAAACTTAAATGACTTATATGGAAAAAAATGCGCCATTGTTTTATTCTTATAGCTTATGCCGTGACTAATTCAAATAAGACTCAGACTTATATAAACAATCCCAATGTGAATTGGGATTGTTTGTAAGCTCAACTGCGCTTTTAATTAAATGATAGATTGAACGGCAAGTTCTAGTAATTTTTTTTTAGGCGGTAGCTAAATTGTCTGACTTAACTACAATAGGCTGACCGTTTACTATGATTTCCAATTCTTTAGTGCCGTCAATGGAAAAAGAAGTTTCCTTGTGATTGATAGCGACTTTCAAAATTTGGTTTCTAAAATTAATTTTAAACGAATAGCCTTCCCATTCTTTTGGGATTTTTGGAGAAAAATGAAGTTTATCTTCTTTAATTCTCATGCCTCCAAAACCTTCTACGATACTCATCCAAGTTCCGGCCATAGAGGTAATGTGACAGCCTTCTTCCACTTCTTTGTTATAATCATCAAGATCCAAACGCGAAGTTCTTAAATAAAACGTGTATGCCATGTCCATTTTTTCTAATAAAGCGGCTTGAATAGAATGCACACATGGTGAGAGTGAACTTTCATGAACCGTAAAAGATTCGTAAAATTCAAAGTTGTTTTTTAGTTCTTCTTTCGAAAAATGATCTTCGAAGAAATAAAAACACTGTAAAACATCGGCTTGTTTGATATAAGGTGAACGCAAAATGCGATCCCAAGACCATTTTTGATTGATTGGTCTTTGACTTTTGTCCAAATCCACTACGCGAACCAATTCTTTGTCCAAGAAACCGTCTTGTTGCAAGTATACATTATGTTCTTCCGAAAAAGGGAAATACATATTGTCCGAAACTTTTTTCCAAGATTGTAATTCGGAATCTGAGATTTTTACTTTTTCGGTAATTCTTTTGTGATCCGAAGGGTATTCCAGAGACACTTTTTGAATTTGTTCATAGGTATATTCCAGACACCATTTTGCTATATAATTCGTGTAGAAATTATTGTTTACGTTGTTCTCATATTCATTAGGACCCGTAACGCCAAGAATTACATATTGGTTTAAATTAGTCGAAAAATTCGCTCTTTGATGCCAGAAACGCGCAATTCCGATTAAAACCTCTAGTCCTTTTTCAGGAATGTAACTGTAATCGCCAGTGTATCTGTAAAAGTTATAAATGGCAAATGCGATGGCACCATTTCTATGAATTTCTTCAAAAGTAATTTCCCATTCGTTATGGCATTCTTCGCCGTTCATTGTCACCATTGGGTACAAAGCAGCTCCGTTAGTAAATCCTAATTTGGTTGCATTTTCAATGGCTTTATCCAATTGATTGTAGCGGTACGTCAATAAGTTTCTGGCCACTTCTTGGTCTTTGGTCGCCATGTAAAACGGAATGCAATACGCCTCAGTGTCCCAATAGGTAGATCCGCCGTATTTTTCGCCGGTAAATCCTTTTGGTCCAATATTCAATCGGGAATCTTTTCCTAAATAGGTTTGGTTCAACTGAAAAATATTGAAACGAATTCCTTGTTGTGCTTTTACATCGCCATCAATGGTAATGTCTGACATTTCCCAAATTTTTGCCCAAGCATTAATTTGGTCCTGCAACATTTGTTCATATCCTAATGCCAAAGCGGATTGAATCACTTTTTCGGCAGCAGTAATAGTGTTTTCATGGTTTAAAGAAACCGTGTAGCCACCAATTTTTTGTATCGATGATTTCTGGCCTTGAGCCACAATGACATCATAGCTAAATTGAATTTTATCTGCCTTTGCATCAATATTAGAAGGAGAAATTCCCGTTTTTTCACCATTTGTCAAAATGGTATTTTGCATGAAAGTGGTAGCTTTGAAATGAGTTTTGAACGTTTGAGCGGTTACAAAAGCCTCATTTCCAGATTTTTTTACGTCAAGCGGTTTCCAGAATTTTTCTTCCCAGTTCGCATCTTCATTGGTTACACCAGCATCAATATACGGTTTGTAAATTATTTTTGCATCTTTATTCAAAGGTGTGATTTCGTAATTAATAACGCCAACCTCATCCAAGTTCAAGGAAAGAAAACGACGCACATTTACGGAAATTTCAGTACCGTTTTTTAAGGTAGCTTCAAAAGAACGATGGTACCAACCTTCTTTCATATTCAGCTCACGACGAAAATTTTTAACGTCAGAACACGTATTCAAATCCAGTTTTTCATCGTTGATTTCAATGTCGATTCCAATCCAGTTTGGTGCATTCAAAACCTTGGCAAAATATTCCGGATAGCCGTTTTTCCACCAGCCCACTTTAGTTTTATCTGGATAATAAATTCCGGCAATATAACTTCCCTGGAAGGTTTCTCCAGTATAATTTTCTTCAAAATTGGCACGTTGTCCCATGGCGCCGTTACCAATGCTGAACAAACTTTCGGATGATTTTACACACTCGGCATCAAATCCTTCTTCTATGATAGACCAATTATCCGGTTTTATATAATCTTGATTCATTTTTTTCTAATTTAAAAATTCAATCATTTAGAAATTCAAAGATTGTTGTGATCCACATTCAATCTAATCTTTTTTACTTTTTGAATTTGTTTCTTTATCCTTTAATTAATTCTTCTATAAAAGCGGTGTCTATGGCTGTAAAATCCGTAAAGATATATTTTGCCTCATGTAAAGTACTTGCTTCTCCTATTCCTATGCTGGTCATGTTTCCAATGTTAGCTGCTTGAACTCCTGCCACTGAATCTTCAAAAACGATTGAATCTTCGGGTTTGGTGTTCAATAATTTTGCAGCCATCAGGAAAACTTCGGGATCCGGTTTGGCATTTGTCACATCATTTCCATCTACAACAGCATCAAAATAATGTCTGATTCCCGTTTTCTCCAAAATAGGACGTGCATTTTTGCTGGCTGAACCTAAAGCAATGGGTTGGTTTTTTTCTTTTAAATATTGTAACAGGGTTAGAACGCCGGGCAGTAGTTCGCTTTGATCCATGTCTACCAAATACGTCAGGTATTCTTCATTTTTCTGAATCAGCCATTTGTTTTTGTCTTCTTGCGAAGCGGTTACTTTTCCTAATTCTAAAATAATATCAAGAGAGCGTACTCGGCTTACGCCTTTTAATAGCTCGTTGTGTTCTAATGTAAAGTCAATGTCTAACTCATTTGCAATTTTTTGCCATGCTAAAAAGTGATATTTCGCTGTATCAACAATTACTCCATCAAGGTCGAAGATGAATGCTTTCTTATTCATTTATTATAATTTTTGATTCGTCATTAATGGTTAGAGCTATAATTCCCGCAAGGATCATGGAAGCCCCACCAATTAATAGGGCATAAATAGGTTCGCTGTTAAAGAATTGAGAGATTAAAAATCCTAAAATCGAGGCAGCTACTAATTGTGGGATAACAATAAAGAAGTTGAAAACTCCCATGTAATACCCCATTTTGTTAGAAGGTAAGGAACCCGATAACATGGCGTAAGGGATGGACAGGATGCTGGCCCAAGCAATTCCAATGCCAATCATGGGCAGCCATTCCATCATAAAAGCCGTAGGTTCCTGGATGAAATACATAGAGATAAGTCCCAAACCACCGCATACTAATGCAATAAAATGAGTAAATTTTGTGCTGGTATATTTTGCCAATAGCGGGAGTAAAAAAGCGGCAATGGCAGCAATCAAATTATAATTGGCAAACATTTCACCTACTTGATTCGCCCCTGTATTGTAGGCTTCAGAGGTAGTATCTGTTGTTCCATAAATGTGTTGGGTCACCGCTAGTGTCGTATAAATCCACATGGAGAAAAGTGCAAACCAAGAAAAGAATTGTACCCAGGCTAATTGCTTCATGATTTTTGGCATGAACTGAAAATCATTCATGATGGTCACAAAACCATTGTTAGTGCTATTGTTTTTTTGCATGATACCAGAAACCAGCATAGCCAACCCACCCAAACCGATGAGCCCAAGGGAGAGGACATATAAGTCTTTCTTTAAATCGTAGTTATAAATCAGTGCCGAAAATAATACACTAACGATCAAAAATAGAATTCCTTTTGATAAATGTGATTTTCCATTAGTAATGAACCAGTCTGCAGTATGTTCTTCTTTTGTGAATGTGGTTTCTTTGTGTTGTTCAAAAGCGGCTAGCTCCTCAGGAGAATATTCCTTAGAGGTGATAACAGTCCAGAGAACCGTTACAATAAATACAATTCCGCCAAAATAGAAGGAATATTTAACTGAATCAGGAATTACACCAAGTGGTGCGGTGTTTTCAACGCCAAAATGGGTAAAGATTAACGGTAGTTTTGATGCGAAGTAAGCGCCAATTCCGATAAAAAAGCTTTGCATGGCAAATCCCAGGGTGCGTTGTTTTTCTGGAAGATTGTCTCCAACAAAAGCGCGAAAGGGTTCCATTGAAACGTTAATAGAAGCGTCCATAATCCAAAGCATTCCTGCTGCAATCCATAAAACGGGAGAATTGGGCATGATAAATAATGCTGCCGAAGCTAAAATAGCCCCTGCTAAAAAATAAGGTTTTCTCCGACCTAATTTAGTCCAGGTTCTATCTGAGAAATACCCAATTATAGGTTGGATAATTAATCCAGTCATAGGAGCAGCCACCCATAAAATAGGGATGTCATCAATGTTAGCGCCTAAAGTTTGAAATATTCTGCTGACATTCGAATTTTGCAAGGCAAAACCCATTTGAATCCCTAGAAAACCGAAACTCATGTTCCAAATTTGCCAGAAACTTAATTTACGCTTTTCCATTATCGTAATTTAAATATTAATACGATAAGCGCTATGCTTATCAAAACTTATCTTATTTTCGAAGTAAAAGTTAAAGTTTTGAGGGGTAAATATAAAAATATATTTCAAACTTTTGTTTTTGAGAAACAAAAAATAGAGAACTTTTTTTACTACAAGGTTGTAGTAAGTCAAAAATTAACAAACAAAAGCTAATTCGTTGATTCTCTTTCGATCAAATGGGTTTCAATTACTTCGGTTTTATAGTTTTCATCTTCCTCATCTTCTTTCGACTCTAGTCTTTCAATAAGCATTTTTGCGGCCTTGTTTCCCATTTTTATGCCGCTTTGACTCACTGTTGTAATAGTAGGAGTAGAATATTTAGAAATTATGCCATCCGTAAAGGCGATAACAGCAAGATCTTTAGGAACATTGAGTCCTATTTTATTGGCCGTTTTAATGATGGTTACAGCAAATAGTTCATTTACAGCAAAAACAGCATCAATAGCTTTGTCTTCTAATAGTTTTCCAATAGTGATTTCGCAAGTATCTACATCTTCGATTTTTATAATTAGGTTTTCATTGAAGGGGATGTCATTGTCTAAAAGTGCTTTAATGTAACCATCCGTTCGGAGTTTACCCACGCTCACGTAATCTACAGTGGTCACAAGGGCAATCTTTTTCCGACCTTTATCAATCAAGCTTTGAACGGCTTCATACGCTGCAGATTGATCGTCAATTATCACCTTATCGCACAGAATATCATTGGTAACTCTGTCAAACATGACAACTGGCATGCCTTGATTGATAACTTCTGTAATGTGATGAAAATCTCCTCTAAACTGGGTTTCTTTAGAGAGTGACATGATGAAACCATCGATACTTCCATTGGCAAGCATTTCCATATTAAGCACTTCTTTGTCAAAGGAGTCATCTGAAAGACAGATGATCACACTATAACCATGTTCGTTGGCTACATGTTCAATTCCGTTGATGACCGTAGAGAAAAAATGATGCACAATTTCTGGAATGATGATTCCAATAGTTTTGGTTTTTCTATTTTTTAAGCTAAGCGCAATATTGTTGGGTTTGTAATTGTAGAATTTGGCGAAAGCCTGCACTTTAAGTCTAGTTTCTTCGCCTATTTCGAGACTGTTTCTAAGTGACTTGGAAACTGTTGAAATGGAAACGTCTAATTCTTTTGCAATTTGTTTAAGCGTTATTTTCCTTTTCATAGTAGTTTTTGGTAAAAATTTATTTCTTACTAAAGGTAAAATTAAATTTTACAAATGGTAATTAAAGTGGTAAAAATTTAAATAAATCAGAAAGTTTTCAACACTATTACGTTTTCGTAGCCCTTTAAAATTTGGTCTTTGTCGGGAGTACTAAAATTTACATAAATTTAACATTCGAAGTACTAGTTAAGCTTGAAAATTCAAGAAAAATTAAATTAAATTAAACAAAAAGTATGAAAACAATTTATAAAAAGTTGTTAATTTTATTACTGCTACTCCCTTTTAGCGTTCTGGCTCAGAATACGGTGGGCGGAACTGTTCTGGATAAAGCATCTGGACAACCAATTCCGGGGGTAAATGTAAATGTACAGGGTGCTGCAAACGGAGTTTCTACTGATTTTGATGGTAAATACCAGCTTACAAATGTAAAAAGAGGCGATAAAATCGTTTTTTCTTATATTGGTTACATGAATACCGTTGTGGATTATGTTGCTCAAAATTCACTGAATGTATCTTTAGAAGAAGATGCCAATCAGTTAAAAGAAGTTGTAATCCAAGTGGGTTACGGAACGGTTAAGAAGAAAGATGCTACAGGAGCTGTAACAGTTTTGACTTCAAAAGATTTTAATAAAGGGCCAGTAACTTCTGCGGATCAAATGATTCAAGGTAAGGTAGCTGGTTTACAAATCATCAATGGTGGTGGTTCTCCAGGTGAAGGTGCTACGATTAGAATTAGAAGCGGATCTTCATTGTCAGCTAATAACGATCCTTTGTATGTAATTGATGGTGTGCCAGTAGCTGCTGGTGGGGTAGAAGGAAGTAGAAATCCATTGACAACAATCAACCAAAATAATATCGAGTCTATTTCGGTTTTAAAAGATGCTTCGGCAACGGCTATTTATGGTTCTCGTGCTTCTAATGGGGTAATTATCATTACTACCAAAAAAGGAAAAGCAGGTGATTTACAAATAAACTATAACGGAAGTTTTCAAGTATCTGAAATTACAAAAAAAGTAGATGCTTTATCTAGTACACAGTTCAGAGATTTTGTAACGGCTAACGGAACCGCCGCTCAAATTGCATTAATGGGAGCTGCTGATACGGACTGGCAAGATGAAATCTATAGAACAGCTATTGGTACAGATCATAATGTTTCTTTAAGCGGGGGTTCTGATAACATCGTTTATAGAGCATCGGTAGGATATGCTAATTTGAATGGTATCTTGAAAAGAGATAATATGGAGCGTAGTACCATGTCTGCAAATGTAACAGGGAACTTTTTGGAGAATCATTTAAAAATTGAAGTGAACAACAATACTTCTCTTATTAAAAGTAACTATAGTAATCGTGGCGCTATTGGTTCGGCAATTCGTTTTGATCCAACACAAGTGGTCAGAAATCCTGATGGAACTTTTTTCCAATGGTATACTTCTCCAACTCAAATAAACCAATTGTCAGGAAGAAACCCTTTATCTCAAATTGAACAACAAAATAGCTTTGGAACTGCTTATAGAAGTATTGGAAACATCCAAACAGAATATAAAATGCATTTTTTACCAGAATTGAAAGCGGTTGCTAATCTTGGTTACGATCAATTAACAGGAAGATCTTTTGGTAATACTGAAGCTGATTATCTAAATGGGCTTTCTGGTTCTGGGTATAACAATACCTACGAAAAAACACAATCCCGTTTCAATAAATTGATGGATTTGTTTTTGAATTATAATAAGAAATTGGAGTCTATTGATACACAATTAGATGTAACTGCAGGGTATTCGTACCAAGATTTTAGAGAGTCATTTAACTCTTCAAATTTTAATTTCCAAAGTAATAATACTACTGTTGATCCTAACTTTCCTTCCCGTATCAATTTGCAATCGTTTTTTGCAAGAACAAATATTTCAGTTGCTGACAAGTACTTATTAACTTTGTCTTATAGACGTGATGGTACCTCAAGATTTACGGAGTCAAATCGTTGGGCTAATTTCCCTGCAGTTGCTTTGGCTTGGAAGTTAAACGAAGAAAATTTCTTGAAAGACGTTGAAAGTATTTCTACTTTAAAACTTCGTGGAGGTTGGGGTATTACAGGACAACAAGATATTGGTATTAGCTATCCTTCTATTCCTTTGTATTTAGCTTCTAATACAGCTGCTCAATACCAATTTGGAAGTGATTTTTATACCACATATAGACCACAACCGTACAATAGTAATTTGAAGTGGGAACAAACCACTACGGTTAATGCAGGTTTAGATTTTGGATTTGTGAATAATAGAATAAACGGTAGTGTAGATTTATACAAAAGAACTACTGAAGATTTATTATTGTACACTCAAAATCCTTCTTTCTTCGGTTTTTCAAACTTTGATAATTACAACGTAGGAACGATAGAAAACAAAGGAATTGAAATTGCAGCAGAAGTGATTCCTTTTCGCAATGACAATTTTGAATGGAGAATTGGTGGAAACGTAACGTTCCAAGATTCTAAAATCACAAAATTGACAACTACACAACCAAATACTCCAGGAATTAACATTGGTGGATACGAAGGTGCTACAGGGAATACGATTCAAAATCACCAAGTAGGATTTGCGCCAAGTTCATTTTATGTATATGAGCAAGCGTACGGTGTAGATGGAAAAGCAATAGATGGCGTGTATATCGACAGAAATAATGACGGATTGATTACACAACAAGACAAATACCGTTTCCACAAACCTGCAGCTGATGTTTTTTACGGTTTCAATACAAGTGTGACCTACAAAAACTTTGATATGGGAATGAACTGGAGAGGATCTTGGGGTAACTACAATTACAACAACGTAGATTCAAGCAAAGGTTCTTTCAATAACATTTTGATCAGAAATACGGATTTATCTAATGGTGTTGAAAATCTATTGGAAACGGGTTTCAGATCTAATGATACCAAACGTTTCGAATCCGATTACTACATTCAAGATGCTTCTTTTGTAAGATTAGACAACGTAAGTGTTGGATATACTTTCAATCAAAAAGACAAAGCCTCTTCATTAGTAAAAATGACATTGTCTGCTCAAAACGTTTTGATAATTACAAAATATGAAGGTTTGGATCCAGAGATTTCTGGAGGTATAGATGGGAATTTATACCCACGACCAATAACTTTTACGTTAGGTTTAAACGTTAATTTCTAATACAAATATCAAGAAAAATGAAAAAGATACAAACAAAATTATGGGGTATTTCATTGTTACTGTTGGTGCTATTATTCCCATCGTGTACAGATGATTTAAGCCAGTCTCCAGAGGGCAACGTTGCTGTTCCTGGTGAAGAATTTTTTAGCACGCCAGAATCGTACAAACAAAATTTAGCTAAATTATATGCAGGATTTGCTACTTCAGGTCAAACGGCTGCTGGTTCTCCTGATATCTCTGGAATTGATGAAGGGGAAAGTCAATATATTAGAGGTTTCTGGTTGATGCAGGAATTGACTACGGATGAGGCAGTTATTGCTTGGAATGACGGAACAATAAAAGATCTTCACTCACAAACGTGGACTTCATTAGACCGTTTTATCACAGCTACATTTGCACGTTTTTCGTTCCAAATCGTAAACTGTAACGAGTTTTTGAGACAAACTACCGATGAAAAATTAGCTGCAAGAGGTCTTGATGCTGCTTTGATAGCAGAAATTAATACGTACAGAGCTGAGGCACGTTTCATTAGAGCATTTACCTATTGGCATTTAATCGATATGTTTGGTGGAGGTTCATTAGTAACTGAAAATTCACCAACGACCTTTTACTATCCTGAATATGCTACAAGAGCAGAATTATACAAATTTGTTGATGAGGAGTTAACTGCGATCATTCCAGAATTGAAAGCGGCAAAATCAAATGAAGCGTATCGAGTAGATCAAGCAGCTGCTTGGATGTTGCAAGCAAAATTGTATATGAATGCTAAAGTATACATTGGAACTGATAATTATGCTGGAGCATTGCCATTGATCAATAAAGTTATTGCTTCAGGTTATGCATTGCACAACAATTACAACCAATTATTTTTTGCAGACAATGATAGAAACGGAGCTCAAAATGAATTTATTTTCACAATTGCCTTTGACGGTCTTAGAACACAAACGTACGGTGGAACTACTTTCTTGACACATGCCCCAGTAGGTGGTTCTATGAAAGCTTCTGAATTTGGAATCAATGGTGGTTGGGCTGGAATCAGAACAACAGCAGCATTTGTTGACAAGTTTAGTGCAAACACAACAGATTCAAGAGGTCAATTTTACACAGATGGACAAACGAAAGAAATTGTTGATATTAGTAATTTCACGGATGGATATGCTATTCAAAAGTTTAGAAATGTAACAGTAAACGGTGTTCAAGGTTCAGATAAGTCAGGTGATTTCTCTGATTCTGATTTTCCAATGTTCCGTTTAGCCGATGCCTATTTAATGTATGCTGAATGTGCCGTTGTTGGTAAAGTAGGAGATCTTGGAACGGCTAGAGGGTATGTAAATGCGTTGAGAACCAGAGCAAATGCTTCGATGATAAACACGCTTACTGCTGATGCAACAGGTGCAACTTTAATTCTTGACGAAAGAGCAAAAGAATTACACTGGGAAGGACATAGAAGAACGGATTTAATTCGTTTTGGTAAATTTTCAGGCGGTAGCTACTTATGGCCTTGGAAAGGAAACGTAGCAGGTGGAGCGCCAACACAAGCGTTTAGAAATTTATTTCCTATTCCTGCTACTGCATTGTCATCAAATAATAAATTACAACAAAACCCTGGATATTAATAACTATAAAAAATAAATAAAAAATGAAAAATATAACTAAATCAGTAATTGCTTTATTTGCGGTACTTGCCTTGTCTTGTAGCGTAGAGGACGTAGAAGATAGACCAGTAATTCAGGGAATTGATACTCCTGAATTAGTTGCGCCAGAAAATGATAAAGCGTATGTTTTATTAGAAGAAAATGCAGAAGAAGTTGCAGAACGTTTTGTTTGGACGAAAGCAACGTACGATGGAAATGTAGAAATTGGATACAAACTTCTAATCGACGTTAAAGGGGGTGATTTTACAAAAGCAGTTGAAATAGGAGGAACTTCTGGTGCTACTCAAATCGAGGTTACGGTTAAAACTTTAAACAACGCAATAATTGCTTTGGGAGGAACACCTGATGTATTAGGTTCTTATGATGTTAAAGTAATGTCAAGTTTAGCTGGAATGGAAAAAATGATGTCTGAAACTCCATTGACTATTTTAGTGAATCCATACACAGGATTAGTTCCATACGCATTTACAGATTGGTATTTGATAGGTGCTGCAGTTGAAGGTGGTTGGGATAATAATGCTGACACAAAACACCAACCTATGTTTAGAGGTGGAGTAAATCCAAAAATTTATAAATTTACAGGTTACTTTAATGCCGGTAATTTTAAACTAATTTCTGTAAAAGGAAGTTGGGCTTCTCAATTAGGGAATGCAGGAAATAACACTATTGAAATTAAAGATAATGCAGGTGAATTTACAATTTCAGCTTCAGGTTACTACACTTTTACATTTAATGTCGAAACGTTAGCGTACACTTTAGTTTCTTATGACGCTGCTGCGGCTTCAGTTTATTCAAGAATTGGTTTCTTGGGATCATCTAGAACGGGTACTGATGCAGGTTGGTCTGGAGATGATTCGGAAATGACTGTTTCAGCATTTAGTCCACATGTTTGGTCGATGAATATTTCTTTATTTGATGGGAAAGGGAAATTTAGAGCAAATAATGCTTGGGATAAAAACTGGGGAGGCGATACGGAATTTTCTGGATTTACAGGTAATGGTGCTAGTGGTGGAGATATTCCAGTAGCTAAATCAAAATACAAAATCTATTTCAATGATTTAGATGGTAGCTATTTGATGTTGCCAAATCAAGAATAATTTGTTTTAAAAAATTTAAGGGCTATCTGTGTGATAGCCCTTTTTTATTTTCTAATTTAATCATAATCGAACTATGAAAAAAATTATACTTTTACTGTTGCTTTTTTGTTCAATAGCAACATTTGCTCAACAACAAGCAGTTACTCATAGCATTAATCCAGCTACTTTCGAAGAAACGACTTCTATAACTATTACTATAAATGGAAGTAGTTTTATGGAATCAAATTGGGGAGTAACTGGAAATGCTTTGTACATGTGGGCATGGTCTTTTGATCTCAATGATGCCAACATTGCTGATTGTCCTACAAATGGTGCTTGGACTGTATCCAATGAAGCGAACCGATTTACCTATAACGCTGGTACAGACACCTATACAAAAACCATTACTCCTAATACCTTTTACAACAGAAATGGAATAGGAAGAATCGGTTTCTTGGTCAAAGCCAAAGACGGTACAGGAGATAAAAAATCACAAGATATATTAGCTGAAGTAGGAAGTTTTCAAGTGACTCTAACTGCTCCTAAGGAAAATAGCGCGACCATAATTACATCAGGCGGAAGTTTGAGTATTGCAGCCACTAATACCGGTGGAAATGCCAGTTATGTATTAAAAGCAAACGGTACAACTTTAAATACAAATGCTGCAACTTCCAGTTATGCTTTTAATCATTCTGCTATTAATGGGAATCAGAATTACGAATTACAAGTTACACAAGGAACAACTATAATCACCAAAAAGTTTAGTGCCATAGTGAATCCAAATGTGGTTAGTGCAGCATTGCCAGCAGGTTTAGTAGATGGAATTAATTACAATACTACCGATGCTACAAAAGCGACTTTGGTTGTAGATGCTCCATTTAAAGACTTTGTATATGTTGCTGGAAGTTTCAACAATTGGCAACCTACAGGTTCTTTTGCGATGAAAAAAGATCCGGCTTCGGGTAAGTTTTGGTTGGAACTAACAGGATTAGTTTCAGGTACTAATTATACATACCAATACTGGGTAGTGGACCAAACTCCTATTGCTGGAACACCTTCATTGGTAAAAACGGCAGATCCATATTCAACTCTAGTCTTGTCTCCTTTTGATGATGGTGGGATTCCTGCTTCCAAATATCCAAATATGCCGGTCTATCCAGTTGGTCAAGAAAGAGAAGTTACCGTTTTGCAAACTGGAAAAACTCCGTATTCATGGAGTAGTGCTACAACAAATTTTATCAAACCAGCTAAAGAAAAATTAGTAGTCTATGAATTATTGGTTCGGGACTTTGATGCCAACAGAAGCTATCAAGACTTAATTAATAAAATCGATTATTTCAAAAATTTGAAGATAAATGCGATTGAGTTAATGCCTGTAATGGAGTATGAAGGCAACGAAAGCTGGGGATACAATACTTCTTTTCACATGGCATTGGATAAATTTTATGGTACTTCAGATAAGTTGAAAGAGTTTATTGATTTATGTCATCAAAACGGAATAGCCGTTATTCTTGATGTCGCTTTGAATCATGCTTTTGGAAGAAATCCAATGCTTCGGATTTGGATGAATGATCCTGACGGAGATGGTTGGGGTTCTCCTTCAACCGAAAATCCATATTTTAATACTACTGCAATGCATAGTTATAGTGTAGGGGAGGATTTCAACCACCAACAACCTAGAACACAAAATTATGTTCAACGTGTCATTAAACAATGGGTAGAAGAATATAAAATTGACGGATTCCGCTGGGATTTAACCAAAGGTTTTACCCAAAACTGTCCTGCGAACGTACTGGGTGGTCAAGAAAACTGTACGGGTAACAAGCAACAAGATAGGGTAGAAGTATTGCAAAAATATGCAGACTATTCTTGGGGTTTAGATGCAAATCATTATGTTATTTTTGAACATTTGGGCGGTAATGATGAAGAACAACAATGGGCCAATTACAGACTGAACGAAACGCCAAGTAAAGGCGTTATGATGTGGGGAATATTGACCTCGGAGTATAATAATTTAACCAAAGGGTATGCAGGTAACATTTCTAGAATGAGTTCTTCAAGCCGAGGATTTACTGCACATCGATTGATGGGTTATGCTGAAAGTCATGATGAAGAGCGCTTGATGTACAATAATTTACAATCAGGCAATAACTCAAACCCGGATCATAATGTAAAAACATTAAACGTTGCATTGTCTAGAATGTCCGCTTTAGGAGCCGTTTCTTTGCTGGTTCCAGGACCAAAAATGATTTGGCAATTTGGAGAACTGGGTTGGGATACCTCTATATTCTCTTGTAACAATGGTAGTGTAAATTCACCGTCTGATGCAACATCAGGTGATTGTAAATTAGACACTAAGCCACAACCGCAATGGACAGCCAATTGGCTTGGAGATACCAACAGAAGCAAAATTTATGATGATTGGGCCAAAATGATTACGATGAAGACGGTAGAACCAGTATTTTCTGGAACGGCAACAATTAATAATAGTAGTTCGTTATTTCCAAATATCAAAATCACGAATAGCGCATTGGCGTCAAGCCAGCTGAAAGATGTTTTGATTGTCGCTAACTTTAATGTAATACCGCAAAATGTTCCTTCCGGATTTCCATATACAGGAACTTGGTATGACTTAATGGATAATACTTCTATTAATGTGATTAGTACCTCAGCGGCAATTACCTTGCAACCTGGAGAATTTAAAATTTACGGAAACAAAAGTGCCTCTTTAGCAATAGCCGATTATGAGAAAGCACCATCGATTGTATTGTACCCAAATCCAGCGTCAAATTACTTTACATTAAATGAACCGATAGCTAAAGTCCAAATTTTTTCGATTACTGGACAAATGGTTAAAAGTTTTGAGGCAAGTCAAGCTGCAGGATATCATTTTTCGATTAGTGACTTGAATCAAGGCCTTTACATCGTAAAAACATTTGATGAAAATAATAGAATAAAAGTATTGAAATTTTTAAAAAATTAAGACTTTTATTGTTTCTAAAAAGTTAAAAAAGATAGGGTTTTAAAATGATAGTGAAAAATAAGTATAAGCTATTGGTGCTAAACCAGACGCTTTTAGTAAAACTATAATTGGTAAAAGAATCCTTGAATTAGTGAGGAAAGCTGTCTGTAAAAAGACAGCTTTTTTTGTATAAAAAAACTGCTCCAATGAAGAAGCAGTTTTTAACTACAATTAAAACTAAAAACTAAATTTTACCCTCTTTGATTTCATCTACAATTTCAGGATTCAATAACGTTGAGGTATCTCCAAAATTAGAATAATCTCCTTCGGCAATTTTGCGCAAAATTCTACGCATAATTTTTCCAGAACGGGTTTTTGGTAAGCCAGAAACGAACTGTATTTTGTCCAATTTTGCAATTGGTCCAATATGATCGGATATGTGTTGATTGATTTCTTTGCTTAGATTTTCTCTGTCGCGGTACTCTCCGCTTTCTTTTAAGATCACAAAACCATACAAAGCATTCCCTTTGATGTCATGTGGGAAACCTACAATAGCTGACTCGGCAACAGCAGGATGTTCATTAATGGCGTCTTCTATTGGTGCTGTACCTAAATTATGTCCGGAAACGATGACTACATCGTCAACGCGACCCGTAATTCTATAATATCCTACTTCGTCACGCAGTGCGCCATCTCCCGTGAAATATTTGCCCGGAAAGGCAGAGAAATACGTTTCTTTATATCTCTGGTGATCGCCCCAAATGGTTCTGGCGATTCCTGGCCAAGGAAATTTAATACACAAACTGCCTGTAACCTGATTGCCCTCTATCTCGTTCCGTTTTTCGTCCATCAAAACAGGTTGAATTCCCGGTAACGGTAGTGAAGCGTAAGTAGGTTTTGTTGGCGTTACAAAAGCGATGGGCGAAATCATAATTCCTCCCGTTTCTGTTTGCCACCAAGTATCCACCACAGGACATTTTTTATCACCTACGTGGTTGTTGTACCAGTGCCAAGCTTCCTCATTAATAGGTTCTCCTACAGATCCAATTACTTTTAAAGATGTTAATTGATAGCGTTGCACGTATTCGATGCTTTCTTTAGCCAAAGCTCTAATGGCTGTTGGAGCAGTATAAAACTGAGTAACTTTGTGCTTTTCGATCGTTTGCCAAAAACGACTGAAATCAGGATAAGAAGGAACGCCTTCAAAAATTACAGTTGTGGCTCCATTTAGTAATGGTCCATAAAGAATATAGGAATGTCCTGTAATCCAGCCAATGTCAGCGGTACACCAGAAAATATCATTGTCCTCATAATTAAAAACGTTCTTAAACGTATAAGCGGAATAGACCATATAACCCGCTGTAGTGTGTACCATTCCTTTTGGTTTTCCAGTAGAACCAGAAGTATAAAGGATAAACAAAGGATCTTCGGCATCCATGATTTCAGCTACATTATTATCCGAAGCTTGGTCTAAAAGAGGCTGCAACCATTGGTCGCGACCTTCTTTCATGTTGATAGTTGAGTTGATTCTTTTAGCCACTAAAACGTTCTCTACACAAGGACAATTCACTAAGGCTTCATCAACGATACTTTTTAAATCGATGGTTTTGTTGCCGCGATAGCCACCATCAGAAGTAATCACCATTTTGCATTCGCTGTCATTGATTCTTGCTGCAACTGCCGAGGCGGAAAATCCTGCAAAAACAACCGAGTGAATGGCTCCAATTCTGGCGCAGGCCAACGTGGTAATCGCAAGTTCTGGGATCATTGGCAAGTAGATACAAACCCGATCTCCTTTTTGTATACCTTGTTCTTTTAATACATTAGCCATTTTACAAACGCGTTCGTATAGCTCATTGTAAGAAATATGTAATGCTTGTTCTGTAGGATCATTTGGTTCAAAAATAATAGCTGTTTTATCCCCTTTTTTGGCAAGATGTCTGTCAATACAATTTTTGACAATGTTTACTTTGGCATTGGTAAACCATTTTATTTCGGCATCAGCCATATTAAAATCAATTACTTTGTCCCATTCCTGGTACCAAGTGAAATTCTCAGACGCTACTTTGTCCCAAAATTTTCTGGGTTCACGCACTGATTTTTTGTAATGTTTAAAGTATTCTTCTAAATTATTAATTTTATAGTAACTCATGGGTATAGATAGTTTTAGTTATTCTTGTTTTGTAGTATAGATTCCAATTTCGTGTTTTGCTAAAACGGCTGCAATTTCATCCACAATAGATTCGTCATCAATAGTAGATGGGATTTGGAAATTTTCACCGTCGGCTATGCTTCGCATCAATTTTCGCAAAATTTTGCCAGAACGTGTTTTGGGCAATCGTTCTACGATAACCACGTTTCGGAGCGAGGCTACGGCCCCAATTTGTTGTCGCACTAATTTAATTGTTTCTTGTTCCAATTGAAAATGTTCCATTTCAGCATTTAATTTGGTCACCACCAATGCGAGTGGAATTTGCCCTTTCAATGCATCATGGATACCAATCACAGCACATTCTGCCACTGATGGATGAGAAGAAACAATCTCTTCCATTTCTGCTGTCGAAAGGCGATGTCCGGCAACATTGATTACGTCGTCTACTCTTCCTGTGATGAAAATATAATCCTCGCCATCTTTAAAGCCACCGTCACCAGAGAAATAATAGCCCGGAAATTTATTTAAATAACCTGCTTTAAAACGCGGATTGTCCTTCCATAAGTCTAATAAAGTTCCTGGAGGCAAAGGTAGTTTTAGCACTACATATCCTTCTTCATTAGGACCTAACTCTGTACCGTCTTCATTAAAAATTTTAATGTCATAGCCACAAACTGCTTTTCCTACAGAGCCTGGCTTTATGGGTAAAGGTTCTACGCCCATCATATTGGCAATCATTGGCCATCCAGATTCTGTTTGCCACCAATGGTCGATTGCAGGAACGGGAATGTGTTTTTGATACCATTCTAATGTAGCAATGTCACAACGTTCACCGGCTAAAAATTGCGTTTTTAAAGAACTTAAGTCATATTGTTTTATAAATTCACCATCAGGATCTTCTTTTTTGATAGCTCGAATAGCTGTTGGGGCTGTAAACATGGCGTTGACCTTGTGCTCTGCAATAATTCTCCAAAAAGTACTAGAATCGGGCGTTCTGATAGGTTTCCCTTCGAAAATAAGCGTCGTGCTTCGGTTAATTAAAGGTCCATAAACGATAAAACTGTGTCCAACCACCCAGCCCACGTCAGAGGCAGCCCAAAAAACTTCATCTGGTTGAACATTGTAAATATGTGTCATCGAAAACTTCAATGCAACGGCGCAGCCACCGGTATCTCTTACTACGCCTTTTGGTTTTCCTGTGGTTCCTGATGTGTATAGAATATACAAAGGATGCGTTGTATTTACGGGAACACAGGCTGTTTCCTCTGATCCGTAAACCAGTGCATCGTAATCGACATCGTATTTTTTAAACGGAACTCTTGCACCTAATTTTCGGTTGAAAACAATCACTTTCTTAGGGCGGTGTGAAGCTAATTCAATAGCTTCATCGACTAATGGTTTGTATGCAATTAAACGATCAATCTCAATTCCTGAGGAAGTTGTAATGATCAATCGGGGTTTACAATCATCAATTCGAATGGCTAATTCATGGGGTGCAAAACCTCCAAAAACAACCGAATGAGTTACGCCAATTCTTGCGCAAGCCAGCATCGCAAAAGCTGCTTGAGGAATCATAGGCATATAAATAACACAAGTGTCGCCTTTTTTTAAACCCAAGGATTGCATGCCTCCAGCTAATTTTGCGACTTCGGTTTTGACTTCCGAGTACGTGTATTTTTTTACGGTTTGCGTTACTGGCGAATCATAAATAATAGCAGTCTGATCGCCATAGCCATCCTGTATGTGTTTGTCGATTGCTAAATAGCAAATGTTCAATTCTCCATCTCGGTACCAAAGCGGATATCCATTGTCATCTTTCGATAATATAGTCTCCGGTTTACTGTACCACTCAATAGCATCAGCTTGTTTAGTCCAGAATTTTTCTGGGTGCTCGATGCTTTCTTCATAAATTTCCTTGTATGTCATTGTGTTGAATTTGTTTCTTATTGAATTAATTCATGAACTTGATCGACCAGTTTTTTGATCGAAAACGGCTTGGTTACATATAAATTTGCACCTAAAGAGAGGCCTTTTTCAATATCCTTTTCTTTATTTTTTGCCGATAGAAAAATCACTTTGCAATGCCGCAGGCGTTCGTCTTTTTTTATTTGTTCCAATGTTGCAAAGCCGTCTACCATAGGCATCATCACATCCAAAATAATTACGTCTGGAAGTTGTTTCTTTAAAATGTCCAAAGCCTCTTGACCATCGCGAGCTATGAAAACTTCAAAATTATTCTTCTTAAACGTATATTCCAGTGACATTACTATGTTAGGTTCGTCATCTACAATTAAAATCTTCTTCATCTTGTTAACTATTTTCTGCTGTGTTATAATTGGGTAAAGTAAATACGAAAGTGGCGCCTTCCACTACATTATCCTCGGCCCAGATCTTGCCTTTGTGATGCTCAATAATTTGTTTGCAAATGGCTAATCCCAATCCACTTCCTATTGGTTTTTTTACGTTCTGGTTGCGAGATTGATAGAATTTATCAAAAATGGCTTCGAAATCTTCTTTCTTAATTCCCTTGCCATTGTTGTGGACCTTGACTTCAATATTGTTTTTATTCTCATCAATCGAAATCACTATTTTTCCATCGGTATCGGCACTAAATTTTATGGCATTCGACAGTAAGTTATGGATGACCTGAATGATTCGCTCTTCGTCATAAAAGGCTTTTATTTCTGTGGAGGCACTACTGAATTCAACACTAATTTTTTTATTTTTGATCAATTGCTGAACGGAATCCAAGGTGTTTTTTATGGTTCTTGAAATATTGTTTTTAGACAAGTAAATTTTTTGCTTCCCAGTTTCAAATTTCTCTAAATCCAGTATTTTATCAATCAAACGATTCAAACGATCCGATTCAGAAATAATATTCTGTAAAAACTGTTTTCTCAACTCTTCTGGAATATCGTCGTCATCATGAAGGATTTCGCTTGCCGCTCGAATGGCCGTAATCGGGGTTCTAAGCTCATGCGTAACGGTATCTAGAAATTCATCTTTTTGGATGTCTTTGTTAACTAATTCTAAATTTGCATTTTTTAGTTGTTCCGATATTTTTTTTAATTCATTGGAAGTGTCTGTCAGTTTTTTATTAATGATCAGGTTTTCTTGTGATTCTTCTAAAATTCGCAACACCTCCGGCAGGCTAATTTTGTCTTCCTTAATAACACTCGAGATTAATATTTTGGCGGAAGCCGTGCCAATATGGCCCGTTAATAAATTCTCGGCAAATTTTATAAATCGAGCATCCGCTGTTGTGATGTCTTTATCAACATTGTATTTTAAATTGAAAATAGTCAAGGCTCTTTTAGTCCTTTCTTCTCCTAAGAAACGCTGCAATACTTTTTGTATGTCCGAGATGTAAGCAGTTCCTTTCCATACAAAAGCATTTTCGTGATTGGTGATGTATTTGTCAATATCTACAAACATTTCGGCATAATTACGTTCCCTGTAATTTCCTTTAAAACTCACTGATACCGCTGCATAACTCAATATATTAATTAATAGACTCCAAAACACAGCATGTGGTATGGGTTCTAAATAATCCAAACCAAAAAGCTGAAACGGTTTTAATAGTGCTATTTCCCAAGGTCCTTCCTGAATGAAAAGGCTCGTGGATTTTGTAAGCCCCATGGCATACGGGATCAAAAGCGTATAAACGCAGATAAAAAAACCAAGAAGCATTCCTGTAATTGCGCCGTTTTTAGAGCCTCTTTTCCAGAATATAGCGCCAAAAAAGGAAGGAGCCAATTGTGCTATAACTACAAAAGCTACTAGACCAATGGAAACTAGAGAATAATCTAAAATGAATATTCGATAGATGGCGTAGGCCAAAATTATAAGTGAAAATATTCCTATTTTACGGCTGTTTACAATTCGTTTATTGTTCTTTTTCTGTGATGAGTTTTCCAATGATCCAATAAAGCCATACGGAATCAGTAGGTTGTTGCTCAGCATGGTGGCAAGTGCAATGGAAGAGACGATTATCATCGAAATCGCTGCCGAAAACCCACCTAGAAAGACTAAAACAGTCAATACATTATTATCAAAAAACTGTGGAATTAGTAGTGAATACGTATCTGAATTGTGGCCTTTGCCGTCAAAAAGTATATTCCCGCCCCAAGCTATTGGAAATACAAAAAGGTTAAAAAGTAATAGGTACAAGGGGAATAGCCAGATGGCTGTTCGAATGTGCGTTTCTTTATTATTTTCCACAATGGCGGTATGGAATTGTCTTGGCAATAAGAAAATAGCAAACATGGATAATATACAAAGAAAAAACCAGTTGATGCCATTTGTTATGCCACCGATTGAATTTTTTTTGTCAAAATCTTTAAGCACAGAGGCTTTTTGATAAATATCATCAAATCCATCAAATACAAAATAGGTTACATAAATACCTACGATTAAAAAGAAAACGAGTTTCAAGATAGATTCCATAGCAACAGCTGTAACAATGCCGCGTCTTTTTTCCGAAGCATCTACGTATTTTGTGCCATAG
Source organism: Flavobacterium sp. CG_9.1 (assembly GCF_015751645.1). Lineage (NCBI taxonomy): Bacteria > Pseudomonadati > Bacteroidota > Flavobacteriia > Flavobacteriales > Flavobacteriaceae > Flavobacterium > Flavobacterium sp. CG_9.1. Next base: position 50,036 of record NZ_JADOVC010000015.1, on the reverse strand, counting down.
TATGAGGCAAACAAAGCTAAAGTTAAACAAACATAGGTTGTAGTGTCAGTAAAAATATTATCACTTGCCTGTGTTTTTGTAACAATGTGAAAAGTGTCTGAAATTGATTTTAGTTGTAAAGAAATGTATGGTAATATGCCAATAACACAAATTATGGTCACCAATGCTCCAAGAAATCTACTATTTCCGTATCGTAAAGAAATAAAATCTGCAATGCTGGAAATTTTATTTACTCTCGAAATTCTAATGATTCTTTTGAGAATTACCATCCATGTAGGGACTATAAGTATTGGGCCTAAGTAAATAGGCAAATAACTTAAACCAGATTCTGCTGCCACACCAATACTTCCGTAATAGGTCCAAGCAGTGCAATAAACGGCTAAGGAAAAGGAATAGACGTAGGGATTATTTGTCCATTTAGAGTGGCTTCTTTTTTCAGACCAATAGGCAATGTAAAAAAGAATCGACAAATAAAGCACCAATATCAGTAAAAGTCCAATGCTATTCATAATATCTTTTTATAATTAAGTACGAGATAGCAATTGAAAACAGCCATGCCGAGAAGATATAAATGTATATTATTGGAAACCCGAAAAGGGGTTTTGAACTGTCAAATAGTAGCAAAAGTGGCACGTTCAAAGCCAATAGCATTAGCATTGAAAGAATAACCAACTTTTGTTCATGTCTCTTTTTCATAAGAAGATGCGGTTTGCTTTTCAGCAGAATGTTCTTTCGCCTTTTTTTATAATTCTGTTTTAGAATTGGAGGCTTTGTTTAAAAAAATAAACAACCTCTGCAAATTAATGCAGAGACTGTCTATTGTGGTAATGGTTTGGTTAATTGTCTTTTTCATCGTAATCTCCCATTAAGGAGAAGTACCCAAAGGTTCCCAATCCTAAAACAATTAATGGGGTTAGTATAAAGAGTATAATTATTCCGAAAACTAAGTCTTCTTGTTTTCCGGACATCAATTTTGGTAATCCAAAAGTGAAGATGCAAAAATAGGCTGCGGCAGCTGCTAATGCAATCCAAACTAGTCCTAATATTCTTTTTAATTGATTCATAGCTGTGTTTTTATTCGTGAGCGTTTTTATCTTTATTTTTAATGTAAACCATTCCAACTACAAAACTGACTGCAGCAATAACAATTGGATACCAAAGTCCTTCAAGATAAAATTCCGGATGGCCGAGGTCTTTTGCATTGGTAACAAAATAGGTTGAAATAGCAGGAAGTAAACCCCCGAAGATTCCATTACCTACGTGGTATGGCAATGACATCGATGTATACCTGATTTTTACTGGGAACATTTCAACTAAGAATGCGGCAATAGGACCGTAAACCATAGTTACAAAGATCACTTGTATGAACACTAAAAATACTAAAGCCCAATTGTCACTAGAATTAATTTTCACCGTTGTTTTAGTATCAACTTTCGCTTTACCATCCACTATTATTGCTACACCGTTTTCTAAATGTACGGTTTTTATTTCTTGAAAAGTAGTTCCATCCACATACTCTTTGTTAGTAGTGTAGATTGAGTCCATGGTCTGTTTTTTGGTTTCCTTTAATTCAGCTAGTAGAGTCGTTTTTTCTACCATTTCAGTTTTGTTTTTTACTGATGTGGTTTCGTACATTTGTTTGTAGATGGGTCTGTATAATAAAATGGCCAATAACATTCCGCCCATCATAATATATTTTCTACCTACTTTATCACTCAACCAACCAAAAAATACGAAAAAGGGTGTGCCAAGAATCAAAGAAATTCCTAATAAAGTATCCACTTGAGAGGAATCAATGGACATTACTGTTTTCATGAAATTCATTGCATAAAACTGACCAGTATACCAAACAACACCTTGTCCCATTGTAGCTCCAAATAAAGCCAACAATACAAATTTCATATTGTATCGATTTCCAAAACTTTCTTTCAAAGGATTTGTACTTGTTTTTCCTTCGCTTTTAGCTTTGGCGAAAACAGGTGATTCATCCATGTTTTTTCTAATCAAATACGAAACTCCAACCATGACGATGGATAACCAAAATGGAACTCTCCATCCCCATTCGTCAAATTGTTCCGGTGTTAGGATATTTCTTGTGGCAAGAATTACCATTAAAGAGATGAACAAACCAACTGTTGCGGTAGTTTGAATCCAAGAAGTCCAATATCCTCTTTGTCCTACTGGCGCATGTTCGGCCACGTAAGTCGCTGCTCCACCATATTCACCACCCAATGCAAGACCTTGTAACAAACGAAGAATTAATACTAATAAAGGAGCCATAAATCCAATGGTTTCATAACTTGGGATACAACCTATTAAGAATGTAGCACCACCCATTAAAAGCAAAGTAACCATGAAGGTGTATTTTCTTCCAATTAAATCTCCTAATCTTCCAAAGAAAAGGGCTCCAAACGGTCTAACTACGAACCCTGCTGCAAATGTTGCCAAAGTTGATAAGAAAGCAGCTGTTGGATTATCCGAAGGGAAAAACTTAGTTGAAATTACAACTGCTAAGCTTCCAAAGATGTAAAAGTCATACCATTCGATCATGGTTCCCATTGAGGACGCGGAAATAACTTTCCAAATTCCTTTTGTTGATTTTTCTTTCATGTATTGTTATTTTTAAAATTGATTATAGATAGATTTGAAGTTGTACTATGAAGTCTCCTAATGATCCTGAACGATTTGTTAGAGAGGTGTATACGGGTCTAGTTGAATATTGCGCCGTTATTTTGGCATGGTGTCCATCTAAGAAAAAGTTAGATCCTACATCAAACTGTGTGCTTGACTGTTCCAAAGCATCAAAGTTTTTATAGGTAACAGCACCAAAAGGCTGGATGCGAATTTTAGGTTTCGCTTCTTTATTTGGTAATAAAACACCTGCTTGCGTATACCATATGTTTCCAGATCCAATAGTAGGTTGTGCATTACCAGCTCCTGCAATTGCTCTATTTCCTGTAAAATTAGGATCTACTGAGCCAATATTCATAATCCCAACATTACGCAAATAATTAGGACCAAAATCATAATCATATAGCACACTGTAACCTGTTATGGCCATTTTTTTTTCTTTTTTTCCAATAGGCATATCAAGAAAAACATCGGCAGAGAAAAGTTTGATGTCATGTTTGTTGATAGTACTGTTTACAGAAGTTTTTGTAGCATCAGGGGCCGTGTAAAAACCAGCACCAATGTTGAATACTTTTTTAGTTCCTAAATAGCTACCTACTTTAAAAGGCAATACATTGGCTTCTTGATCTAAAAACTGGTATTCAAAATATCCGGCTTTAGACCATTTCGTCATACCACTGTTATCTACAGCTACGGCATTCGATGCAATCGTTGTGTTTGCAGGAGTTAAGTTGGTAGCATAAGGTTTGTTGTAACTCAAGCGATATTCAAGTTTTCCATATTTCCCCTTTGCAAATAGACCTACCTGTCTGGCAAATTGATCTGAATTTTCAATTAATGGCCAGTTAAAAATAGGAGCATCAATAGTTAGAAAATTTAAAGTTGAAGCCATTGTTAGTCTAGACAATCCCATGTAATAGTGCAATCCAGCACCGAGAGTGAAACTAAATTTTTTGTCTTTTTCTGGCAATACAACTGCATACTCATTCCATGCGTCATGAAAGAATAAACCTGGTTTTTTCCCGGCACCATAGCCGCCAGTACCTGAGGTTCCTGCTGCGCCACCGTTAATGAAAGTTTGGTTGTTAATACCAAAATGAGTCAAGATCATGTATCTTTTGGATATTTGTGCATAGGCTAGAAAACGCAAGCGTCTGTTGCCTATATCGGTCGCAGTGGATGTTGCTTCTCCACCAATCATTGTTCCAGGATTCATCTGAGCGGAACGCATCCAGATCTGGTTCCAAGCAATTACGCGCATGAATTTGGAACCGTCTTCGTTCAGATTAAATTTCAGTCCGGCACCATAGTCGGTGGAGCCTTGTGAAAATCCTTCAAGAGACAATAGTAGTATTGCCGCTGTAAAAAATATTTTTTTCATAAATAGAAATTGGTTATTAAATGGTTGGTTAATAAAGTGCCAAATTCAGTTATTTTATTCTAGAAAAAAATTTCAATATATTTTTGTGTAAAGTACTATAGTTAATCTTTAAATCGCTCCCATTTAATGAGCATAAACTTATCGCCAAGTTCGGTAATAATCATCCCTGCTCCAGAGAGTAATTCCTTGTTTTTTAAAAATTCTACTAGTTCTAAGTGGCTAAAAATCTTGTAAGTGGGATGGTAGTTGGCGTGAGAGGGCTTTTTGATATTATAAGACTTTACCCAATTGCTCACCGTTACATGTGAAACCCCTATTATTCGCTCTATTTCCCGAAAACTTAGACCTTCTAAGTAGAGCTGCAATGCTTTGGTTACGTAGTAATCATCTATCTTTTTTCCAATTTTATTAACCGTAAAAAAATAATTGCATTTTTTACATAAGTACCTTTGTTTGCTGTTAATTACACCACTTTTTATGATGTGGTTGCTTTGGCATTTTGGACAGCTTAAAATCTCCATATATATAAATTTTGCATAAATATAGTAATCTTGCAACAATATAAAAGAGAATTATATAATTATATCGTTTTATATTTACGAAAGGCGCATTTTTATTGAAAAAATAATGTGGTTTTGATAATAGTGTAGCCTGTTTTAAAATATCTCTTGAATAACTTTTACGTTGTGTAGTTTTTATTTTAATCAAGGTCCTGCGAAAGAAAAATTTGGTAGTTTTTGGCTGTTTTGAAATGAACTGGTGGAGTTTACAATAAGGAGTCGGTTTTTCTCAACCTAATTATAAAGGAAAGCTATGATGGTGATTAGTAAAGAATCATTAGTTTATTTTATTGAAAGCAAAAACGAAGTGTTTTCAATCGTTCTGGTGCGATACCGTTTTTTTAACAGGCAATACCACTTATTTAAATGTTTCCTGATTTAATCGAGTCGGAGGAATGTCTTTTCGGATTTTTTATTTTTTACCTATATAATTGATAATCAATGTATTTATTATTTATTTTAAAAAAATATGGTATATTTGAATAGCCATATTTTGCTTCTTGTTTAGCAAAAGTAAGGTAGCGTAGTTCAATTTTTTAATAACATTTAAATCTAGAGAGATGAAAAAATCAAATAGTATTTGGGTAGTAATGATGGTTTGTATGCTGTGTACAGCATCCGTTTTTGGGCAATCTAAAGCAAAGAAAAATAAAATCATCGCCGATAGTAAGATGGCAAAGGTTGAGTTTGTTAAAGCAGATGCGTTAATGAAGGGTCTGTTTGAAGATGCATACGGTTATGTAATTTTTCCCAATGTGGGTAAAGCCGGATTTGGTATTGGTGGTGCAGCGGGCAACGGTGTGGTTTATGAGCGAGGAAAAATAATAGGTATGGCTAAACTTTCGCAAGTAAGCATTGGATTTCAGGCCGGTGGACAAGCCTATCGAGAGGTGATATTTTTTGAAGGGCAAAATGATTTGGAGCGATTTAAAGGTAGCCAATTCGAGTTTTCTGCCCAAGCTTCGGCGGTTGCTGTAACGGCCGGTGCTTCAACTAATGTAAAGTATGCTGATGGTGTGATGGTTTTTACCATGCAAAAAGGAGGGCTCATGTATGAAGCATCAGTTGGAGGGCAAAAGTTTCAATTTAATAAATTGTAAGGTATTTTATCAAGAGATAAAAAAGAAAATGCAGCGTTCATAAGGTATATTACAATCCAAAGGTGGTTGTCTGCTTATAATACTAGACCACTAACGGTTCTGTAAAAACGGCTGAATTTTGTCCACTATATCAGGTGTAATTAATGATTACAGTAGATTTTTAAAACAAAAAACCCGAATATTGCTATTCGGGTTTTGTGGTACCTCCAGGGATCGAACCAGGGACACATGGATTTTCAGTCCATTGCTCTACCATCTGAGCTAAGGTACCTTATTTTTGCTTTTCGAAAGCTGTAATGCTTGCTCATTGCGGGTGCAAATATAGAATGATTTTTAGTTTATCCAAAACATTTTTTAAAAAAAATCAATTCGTACCTTCGCAGCACCAAAAACCAAATTATGATTTTAGTTGTCGATGTGGGAAATACCAGAATTAAAGCAGCTGTCTTTGAGGGTGCTATCCTTTTAGAGATTTTTGTTTTTACCAAAATAGAGCTTGAGAAAAACATTGAAAATATTTTAAATAAATTTCAAAAAGTAGCTCATTTGGTTGTTTCCTCCGTAGGAGATGTCGAAAAGCAGTCGTTTTTAGCATTTGATTCGGTTCTAAATATTTGTTTTGTTTCCAATGAAGATCCTTTTCCTTTCCAAAATAAATATACTACTCCCAAAACTTTAGGAATAGACCGAATGGTTCTCGCAGCTGGAGCAGTCTTTCAATTTCCCAATCAAAACCGACTAGTTATTGATGCAGGAACTTGCATCACTTATGATTTTATTGATCACCAAAATAACTATTTGGGCGGAGCTATCACGCCAGGACTGCGATTGCGGTATGAGTCATTACACAATTACACTGCGAAATTACCTTTACTGGCATTAGAAAGTCCTAAAGAACTAATAGGAGACTCGACTTCAAATTCTATTCATTCTGGTGTGGTCAATGGATTAGTATATGAGATTGACGGTTTCATAACAGAATATAGTACACGGTATTCAAATTTTATAATAATTTTAACGGGTGGGGACACAGATTTTTTGGCTAAACGATTAAAAAATACCATATTTGCCAATTCAAATTTTCTGCTGGAAAGTTTGAACCAAACATTTCAATATAAAATCAAAAATGATTAAAAAAATTATAGTAAGCGCTTGTTTGCTTTTATCATTAGTATCTTTTGCTCAAGAGGGGACATCATCCCCATACTCTTTTTACGGAATAGGTGATGTGCGATTCAAAGGAACCTTAGAAAATCGATCTATGGGTGGGATTGCTATTGAGCAGGATAGTATTCACATGAACTTACAAAATCCAGCTAGTTTCGCAAGTTTGAAACTGACCACATTTTCTTTAGGCGGGACTCAGGCTATTACAAAATTAAAAACCGACACGGAGTCGTCAAATGCGCGTAGAACCACTTTAGACTATTTGGCCATAGGTTTACCACTAGGTAAATTTGGTATAGGTTTTGGACTGATACCTTATTCTTCCGTTGGTTATAAAATTAGAACAGCAGGATCGCTTACTGAAAACAATCAAAGTTTTAATGGAAAAGGAGGCTTGAACAAAGCATTCCTTGGTTTAGGATATAAAATAATGAAGGGTTTAATTATAGGCGCTGATGTGAATTATAATTTCGGAAAAATTGAAACTAATAATTTTGAATATATTACCGATATTGCAATAGGTACTCGAGAATTAAATACAGTAGATTTATCTGGGGTTAATTTCAATGCTGGAGTAATGTATCAAACCAAATTTTATAAAAAAATATCTTTTTTCAGTAGTTTTAATTACTCTTTAGAAAGTACTTTAAAGGCTAAAAACACTAGAAATATTGCTACAGCATTGTACAATTTAAATTTTGATTTGTCAATTGTAGATGTTTTGGACGATGTGAAAACAGAGAGAAATTTAAAAATGCCAAGTAAATATGCTGCCGCAGCAGGTTTTGGGGAAGCTAGAAAATGGTTGATTGGAGTTGGTTATACTTTTCAGGAACCGAGTTCTATAAGTAATAATTATAATTCACCTGACAATGTGACCTACGAGAAGCATTCCAAATATAGTATTGGAGGCTATTATATGCCTAATTACAACTCCTTTACAAGCTATGCCAAAAGGATTACTTATAGAGGTGGTTTTAGATTTGAGAATACAGGTTTGGTCATTAACACAGAACCGATCCAAGATATGGCAGTAACAGTTGGAGTAGGATTGCCGTTGACGGGAACATTCTCCAATGTAAATATTGGTCTTGAATTGGGAAAAAGAGGAACTACTGCTGCCAACTTAGTAGAAGAGAACTATGCGAACGTAAGTGTTGGTTTTTCACTTAACGAACAATGGTTTGTGAAAAGAAAATTCAACTAAAAGAGGAATTGCCACTACAACTTCTTCGTAAGTTAATCGTATGACTTTATTTATAAGATATACTATCAAATGGATTGTCACAGTTTTTGCTGTGACACTGTTTTTTGGGTGCGAAAGTAATTTTAAAGAGATACAAAAAATTAATTTTTCTGAATTTGTACCCAGCAGCGATGCGGATAAGGTCAATCTCAAGTATACGGATTCCGGTCGCATTACCGCAGTTCTTGTGAGCTCTAAAATGCTTGATTACGCAAGTGTTAATTTTCCTTTTACTGAATTTCCTAAAGGGATTGATGTGACACTATACGATAAAAAAGAAAAGAAAACCTTTATAAGATCAAATTATGCGATCTCTTTCAAAGGGACTAGCATAATCGATTTACAAGGAAAGGTGAAAATTTTTACAGAACAAGGTCAAATGCTGGAAACAGAGCAGCTGTATTTTGATCAAAAAAACGAATGGTTTTTTACCGAAAGAAAATTTAAATTTACCGATCCTAAAGGAGTTTCAAACGGTCAAGGGATTGATTTCAGTAAAGATTTCAAGGTCATTAATTCTCAGAAAATAACGGGCGAAGTAGAAACAAACGAATAATTTTTACATTATGAATTACTTAAAATATACACAATACGTTTATCTTGTTTTTGGAGCTTATTTCATTTATGATGGCTTTACCAAAGTAAATGATCCTGCATTGGGAAATCCGTGGTTGAGTTTTATGATCGCAGGATTAGCCATCTTTATGTTTTTCTTTAGAAGAAAATTTGCTAAAAAATTTGAAGATAGAAATAAAAATTCCTAATTGATGGAAGCTAGTATTATAATACTGTGTCTAATACTAAGTGCTTTTTTTTCAGGAATGGAGATAGCCTTTGTCTCTTCGAATAAAATATATCTTGAGATTGAAAAAAAGCAGGATAATTTTCTATCAAAAATATTGACCAAACTGACGGAGAAACCTACAAATTTTATTGTCTCCATGGGCATAGGCAATATTCTTGCTTTGGTGGTTTATGGTTTTTTAATGGGCGATGTCTTGATGCGTTGGTTTTTAGCCTTAGACTATCCTCTGTCCGAAGGATTTCTGCTGCTGCTGCAAGTGCTGGTTTCAACGATGCTTATTTTGATCACATCAGAATTTCTTCCTAAAGTTTTTTTTCAAATTTATGCCAACTCATTAATTAAATTCTTTGCATTTCCAGCTTATTTTTTTTATAAGATTTTTGGATATATTGCTGCTTTCTTTGTAGGAATTTCGGATTTCATACTAAAAAAATTCTTTAAAACACAAGGGGATAGTGTATCCTTGTTTTTTAGTAAAATTGAACTAGGAAACTACATTACAGAACAAATGCGTACGGTAGAGGATAACGAAACAGTAGATTCAGAAATACTCATGTTTCAAAATGCATTAGAGTTCTCAGGTGTTAAAGCCAGAGATGTAATGAGCCCTAGGACCGAAATTATAGCCATTGACTTATTTGATTCAATCGAAGAATTAAGGGCGTTATTTATTGAAACGGGCTATTCTAAAATTGTGGTTTATCAAAATTCTCTTGATGATATTATTGGTTATGTGCATTCCTTTGACTTGTTTAAAAAACCAAAGAGTATCAAAGAAATTGTGATTTTGGTACAGTTTGTTCCGGAGACAATTTTTATAAAGGATGCCATGAGTTTGCTAACTAAAAAGCGAAAAAGTGTCGCAGTTGTTTTGGACGAATATGGGGGAACATCAGGTATTATAACTATTGAAGATATTGTTGAAGAGCTTTTTGGCGAAATTGAAGACGAACATGACTCTGATGAAGAATTGGTAGAAAAAGAACTCGGAGAAGGTGTTTTTATATTTTCAGCTCGCTTAGATGTAGAATATTTGAATCAAACTTATAAATTACAAATTCCAGAAGGAGATTCCTACGGAACACTAGGCGGTTTTATTGTCGATTTTACAAAAGAAATTCCGCAAAAAGGGGACGTCATTCCAATAGGAATCTATCATTTTATAATAGAAGAAGCAACAAATAAGAAAATAGAATTAGTTAAAATGAGCGTTCAAGACTGATTTTTATTGTGAAAATAAAATTTCTTGCAAAATAAAACGCTACTAGTATAATTATTAATTAGATAATTGTATTTTCGCAAACTGAATATATAAATTAACAACAATAAAATGGCAGTTTTACAAAAAATTAGACAACGTTCACTTCTTCTGATACTCGTTATCGGGTTTTGTTTATTAGCATTTATCATAGGTGATATATTCAACAGTGGTGGTTTCAACAGTACATCAAAAGATGTGGGAAGCATTGACGATAAAGATATTTCATTTGAAGACTTTAGAGTTAAAGTGAGCAATGTAGAGAAAAGTGGGCAAGGGATTACTTCAACAGAAGCGGCAAACAGAGTTTGGGACCAAGAAGTTTCTATTGCTTTGTTGACTTCTGAATTTGAAAAATTAGGACTTAGAGTAGGTGAAAAGCACTTATTAGAAGTTTTAAAAGCAGATCAAAATATTGGTGGAAATCCATTGTTTATGAATGCTGCTGGTGTATTTGATGTTGCTAAATTCAAAGAATACTTCAAGTCAAATCCTGAACAAGCTCAATTTTTAAAAGATAGAGAAAAAGACGCTGAACTAAACGCTAAATATCAAATGTACAACACAATGATCAAAGCGGCCGTTTTTACAACGGAAAGTGAAGGGAAAATGAAATACGAAATGGAAGCAAACAAAGTGAACTTTGCTTATGTTGCCGGTTTATATTCGACGATTAAAGATAGTGATGTAAAAATCACCGATGCAGAGATAGTTGACTACATGAAGAAAAATGAAAAAAAATTCAAAGCAGATGAATCTCGTGAAGTAGAATATGTCTTGATTGAAGACAAAGCTTCTACAGCAGATGAGGCTGAAGTAAAAACCAAAATAAATGCGTTGTTGACAGGAAGCGTGGTGTACAACCAAGCTACTGGAAAAAATGATACTGTTGCTGGATTTAGAACTACCAAAAATGCAATCGACTTTGTGAATTCAAATTCAGATGTTCCTTACGATTCAACTTATATCGCTAAGAAAGATTTACCAGCTGTAGATGCTGATAAATTGTTCAACTTGGCTCCAGGGGCAGTTTATGGTCCTTACATGTTTGGAAAATACTATTGTATTTCTAAATCTATGGGAATGAAATCCGGTGTAAATGCAAAAGCAAGTCATATTTTAATTGGTTACGAAGGAACTCAAGTTCCAAATCAAAAAGAAAAAAGAACGAAAGAACAAGCTAAAGCTAAAGCAGAAGATATTTTAGCGCAGGTTACAGCTAATCCAGATAGTTTCATGATGTTGGCTTTCACAGCTTCTGATGATTCATCTGCACAGCAAGGTGGTGATTTAGGCTACTTTGGTCCAAACCAAATGGTGAAGCCGTTTAATGATTTTGTTTTCAGTAATGGAATTGGGAAAGTAGGTTTAGTAGAAACTGATTTTGGTTTTCATATTATTAAAGTAACAGACAAACAAGACGGAATTCGTTTGGCTACTGTAGCTCAAAAAATTGAAGCATCTGAAGCTACTTCTGATAAAATGTTTACTCAAGCAACTAAATTTGAAATGGATGCAGCGGATAAAGATTTTAATAAAGCAGCAAAAGAAATGGGTCTTAAAGTTACTCCAGCTGTCTCTGTAAAAGGGATGGATGAAAACTTTGGAACATTAGGAAATCAAAGAACTATTGTAAGATGGGCTTTTGAAGACGGAGTTAAAGAAGGATCTGTAAAAAGATTTGAAGTGGCTAATGTTGGACACGTTATTGCAAAGGTAAAAAGTATTGATAAATCTGGTTTAGTTGCTGTTTCTGTAGCGAGACCTTATGTAGAACAAATACTTAAAAATAAGAAAAAAGCAGTAATGATCAAAGCAAAGATGACAGGTTCTTCGCTTGAAGCTATTGCGAAAGCAGTAGGCGGAACGGTTCAACAAGCGGCTGATGTCACCATGGAAAACACCATGTTGCCAAATGTAGGTCCTGAACCAAAAGTAGTAGGAAATGCATTTTCTTTAGCAGCCAATAAAATGTCAGCTCCTATCGAAGGGAATACAGGTGTTTACGTAGTTAAAAACATAAGTACTGTAAAAGCTCCAGCAATGAAAAACCATGCTCCTTACGTTGCTAAATTGAAAGCGCAAAGCGCTTCAGAAGTAAATAGAGTAATTCCTGCATTGAAAGGAAATGCTAAAATTGAAGACAACAGACAAGATTTTAATTACTAGTTAAAAAGTAATTAATCAAAATAAAAAATCCCGATACATGCTGAATGTATCGGGATTTTTATTTTACAGATTGATTTTGAAAAACGATCTTGAAATTTAGTGTCTAAGGAAAACGATCCAATTAGAATAAGATCATTTCATCATAACGAAGAATAGTTTCATATCCTTTTAATTTAAAATACGGTGTTGGGTTGTCCTCCGATATAACCATCACAAAATCGCCTCCCCAAGCTCCCAGACTTTTTATCACACCATTAAAATCAGGAAACAAAGATTCTTTTATCGTTGGTGTTTCCAGAATGCTGCTCATTTGTGCTTCGTGTTTTTGCATTGCCGAAGCAAAAGATTGAATTGTTGCAGCATTCAAAACTTCAGAAGTTATCACGTCATTTATAGCGATTGTTCTCGGTAGATTATTCTTTTTATTCATATTGTAAGCAGCAATTGCAGTTTTACTGCTTTGCTTTTTATTCAGATATACAAAGTATAGGTTTTGTGTGAATTCTGGATTAAAAGTGGCTTTTTCAATAATAGGTTTTCCGTTTTTTAACTGATATACAATAGGAGTGTCATTTTGTGCACACGCAATATCATAACCACTACCTCCAAAACTGTTTTTAAGTAATGTGAAAGCATCGATTTGCAACCATTGGGCAATGTTGTTTATTAAAGTCGATGACGTTCCCAAACCCCAGCTTTTCGGAAATCCAAGTTCAGTGGTGATAATGTAACCATCTGAATTTAAAATGAAATCCGGATTGAGTTTAAATGCTTCGTGTAAAATAGTAGTAAGTGTAGTTTTGACCGATTCATTTTCAGCAGCTATTCCTGTTACAATATCAGAAAATGAAAGCGTGTCTTCAAACCAAATACTTCCATCTGCATCGTAACTTTTCCAGATGATTTTTTTACGGCTTCCTTCTTCTATAATTAGATTTTGTCCCATTTTTGTGGGTAATGCAAAAGCTTTGGCGCCATCAAGAACCAGGTATTCTCCCGTGATTAAAAGTTTTCCGTTACTGTAGAATGTTTCTTTCATGTATGCTGAATTTATTTCAGTATCTTTTTTACTCCTTAAAGCCTAGGAACTCTGAGCTTATTCTAAAATTTATTTTCTTAAGCCTTCAATAAAGGAGACCACAGCGCTGTGCGATACGGTATTTTTTTTGAAATGTTTCTGAATTAAAATGCGTTCTTCATCGGTGGCTTCAAACTGGTTGATGATGTTATTCAAGTGCATTTTCATGTGTCCTTCCTGAATTCCAGTTGTAGTTAATGAACGTAAAGCGGCAAAATTTTGAGCCAAACCGGCTACGGCTACAAACTGCATTAATTCTTTGGCAGATGGTTTTTCCAGCATTTCCAATGATAATTTTACCAATGGATGCAGGGAAGTTAAACCACCAACAGTTCCTAATGCTAAAGGAATTTCCAGCCAAAAAGTAAAAACACCATTTTCTATTTTGGCGTGGGAAAGACTGGAATATTTTCCGTTTCGGGAAGCATAGGCGTGAATTCCTGCTTCGACAGCACGGAAATCATTTCCTGTTGCTAAAACTACTGCGTCTACCCCGTTCATGATTCCTTTGTTGTGTGTTACGGCACGATACGGCTCGACTTCGGCGATTTGAACGGCTTGCACAAATTTCTCGGCAAATTCCAGAGGATTCGTAATGTGTTTCTCTTCTAAGTCTGCAATTGGACAAGAAACTTCAGCTCTTACGATACAATTTGGAACATAATTGGAAAGAATACTCATTACGACTTCAATGTCTTTCTCCGTTTCCGTGAACAAGTCATAATGATGTGCTTCTTCTTTTAATGTTTTGGAAAATTGTTCCAGACACGAATTGATGAAATTGGCTCCCATGCTGTCTTTGGTTTCAAAAGTGGCATGGAGCTGAAAATAATTGGGCAATAAATCAGTTTTGTCTTTTAGAATAATGTCTAAAATTCCACCACCGCGTTTTTGCATATTTGTGGTAATCGATTCGGTTTCTGAGAAAAATTTATTTTTGTTTTGCGCAAAAAACAAGTTCAGTTTAGAAACGTCACCTTTATAAATAAAATGAACCTGACCAATTTTTTCTGTATTGATTACCGTTGCTTTAAATCCGCCTCGCGTGGACCAAAATTTAGCAGCTTTTGCGGCAGCAGCAACGACAGAACTTTCCTCAATAGCCATGGGAATGGTGCTGTATTTTCCATTAATCAGGAAATTAGGAGCAACTCCAAGTGGAATATAGAAATTGGTTATCGTGTTTTCTATGAATTCATCGTGTAATTTCTGTATTTTTTCATCAGTATTCCAATAGTTTTTCAGCAAGGCGATGGCTTCTGTGGGCGTTGAAAAATATTGATCGGCAATCCATTTAATTTTTTCTTCTTTGGATAATTTAGAAAATCCGCTAATAGCCTTGTTCATTCTCAATTGATTATGGTGTAATTAGTTGCAAAGATACGGTTTTAGCCGTTTTATTTACAATCAAATTATATTCAGCGAAAGGTTATTTTTTATAATACTTTTTACATTTAACATATAAAATGACCGATAATTGTAATTTTTTCACTAAAATTGACGGTTTTTATCTTTAAATAAATAGTATGTATTCGAAAAAAATTATAGCATTATTTTTATTCTTGTGTTTTACCGTTGTTGGTCAACAAAAAATCACAATTGATGAACTTTATAACGGTACATTTCGAGCTCAGGGAATGGATGAATTACAATCGTTGAAAAATACAAATCAGTACACGGTTTTGAATGCGGACAGGCAGTCCAGAAGCATGCAGATTGATTTGTATGATTTTGCAACATTAAAAAAAGTGTCAACATTAATAGATACAAAATCGCACAGAGAATTGTCTGGCGGGATTGACAGTTACACGTTTGACGCTTCAGAAAAAATGATTTTATTGGCTTGCATTACCAATCAAATCTTCCGCCACTCGTTTACTGCGGACTATTATTTATATGACATCACCAATAAAAAATTAAGAAAACTATTTGATTTTCAGGTTCAGGAGCCTACTTTTTCACCTGATGGAAAAAAGATTGCTTACGCCAAAGAAAATAATCTATATGTATATGATTTAGCTTCTGCTACATCAACTGCAATAACTACAGACGGACAAAAAAATGGCATTATTAACGGTATTACGGATTGGGTTTACGAAGAAGAATTTGCTTTTGTAAAAGCTTTCGATTGGAGCGCTGACAGCAAAAAAGTAGCTTACATACGTTTTGACGAAAGTCAAGTTCCAGAATTTTCGATGTCCATGTTTGGAAAAGAGTTGTATCCAATGATGCAAACCTTCAAATATCCAAAAGCAGGGGAGAAGAACGCTGTAGTTTCGTTACATATATATGATGTGAATGCAAATGCGATAAAAAATATAGATTTGGGCAACTATAATGATTTTTATATTGCCAGATTGAAATGGACTAACGAGGCAAATACATTGTCTGCACAGGTATTGAATCGCCATCAAAACAATTTAGATTTGTTATTTATCGATGGTAATTCAGGAGCTGCAAAAGTAGTTTTGAACGAAAAAGATAAAGCATATGTTGATGTAACGGATAATTTGACGTTTTTGAAAGACAACAGTTTTATTTGGACCTCTGAAAAAGACGGTTTCAATCATATCTATTTATATGATAAAACCGGAAAATTGAAAAACCAAATTACTAAAGGAAAATGGGAAGTAACTAATTATTATGGTTTAGACGAAAAGACAAATACGGTTTTCTATCAGTCTGTTGAAAATGGATCGATCAACAGAGATGTTTACAAAATAGGTCTAGACGGAAAAAACAAAGTGCGTTTATCACAATTTACAGGAACGAATGCGGCGACGTTCAGTCCGAATTTTCAATACTACATTAACACGTTTTCTAGCGCTGCTCAACCTACGACGTATACGTTGAACGATGCTAAATTTGGAAAACAAGTTCAAGTTATTGAGAACAATGAAACTTTGGCTGCAAAGCTAAAAAGCTATGATTTACCGGCAAAAGAGTTTTTTGTTTTGAAAACAGCAAAAGGGAATGAACTAAATGCTTGGATGATTAAACCGAAAAATTTTGATCCAGCAAAAAAATATCCGGTTTTCATGTACCAATATTCGGGTCCTGGTTCACAACAAGTAAATAACGAATGGAATAGTACTGATGATTACTGGTTTATGATGTTGTCACAACAAGGTTATATTGTAGCTTGTGTTGACGGACGCGGAACTGGTTTTAAAGGAGCTGATTTCAAAAAAGTGACGCAATTACAATTAGGAAAATACGAAGTGGAAGACCAAATAGAGGCTGCTAAAGTATTAGGAAATTACACATTTGTGGATAAAGCTAGAATTGGTATATTTGGCTGGTCGTATGGTGGATTTATGGCGTCTAATTGTATCATGAAAGGAAATGATGTTTTCAAAATGGCAATTGCTGTAGCTCCAGTGACGAACTGGCGTTTTTATGACAGTGTGTACACGGAACGTTACATGACAACGCCACAAGAAAATGCGAGCGGTTACGATGATAACTCACCCATAAATCATGTGGGTAAATTGAAAGGGAAATTCCTTTTGATTCACGGTTCAGGAGATGATAATGTACATGTTCAAAACTCCATGCAAATGATGGAAGCTTTGATTCAGGCCAATAAACAATTTGATTCGCAAATTTATCCAGACAATAATCATGGGATTTATGGTGGGAAAACCAGAGTCCAATTGTACACGAAAATGACTAATTTCATTAAAGAAAATTTATAACAGCGCTTTATGACAAACGACGCATTGAATCAGGAAGAATTTTTTGGACATCCAAAAGCGCTTTTTATATTGTTTTTTACAGAAATGTGGGAACGCTTCTCCTTTTACGGAATGAAAGCATTGTTGATTTTCTATCTGACACGATACCATCTTTTTTCAGATACTTCAGGAAATTTATTAATAGGTAGTTATGCCGCTTTAGTGTATGCCGTGCCAGTAATAGGTGGTTTTATTGCGGATCGGTATTTAGGTTTTAGAAAAGCGATTGTTTTTGGTGGGATTATGCTAGTTTTAGGTCATGTAGGAATGGCTTATGAAGGAAATGCTGCAACACAATCGATGACAGGTGAAATTACACGGGACGAAACCGCTTTGCAAATATTTTACTTTTCCTTATCCTTGATCATAGTAGGGGTTGGTTTTTTGAAAGCCAACATCTCTTCTTTAGTAGGAGAACTATATGAAACAGGTGATAAAAGAAGAGATTCCGGATTCACGTTGTTCTATATGGGAATCAATTTAGGGTCGTTCTTGGCTACCTTACTTTGCGTTTGGCTTGGAGAAAAATACGGTTGGAGCTATGGTTTTGGTGCAGCTGGAGTGGGAATGTTTTTTGGACTGGTAACTTTTATTTCCGGAAGAAAATTATTGATGGGCAAAGGAGAGCCAAAAGTTCCAGAAACGTTAGAGAAAAAATCATTTGGCATCAAAAATGAATGGTTAATATACTTAGTAAGCGTTTCTTCTGCACTTGTTTTTTGGCAAATGGTGCAACGTCATGAAGTCGTTTCGTATTCCTTGATGGTTGCTGGTGCTGTTTCTTTTATTTATATCGTTTATTATGCAGTTACGCAACTGGACAAGAAAGCGAGAGAGCAACTAATCGCTTTGACAATTTTGATTGTTTTTACCATAATCTTCTGGGCATTATTCGAGCAAGCTTATACTTCTTTGAATTTATTTGCTGATCGTATTTTAGATAGAACAATTTTTGGATATACGATCTCAGCGGGGCAATTTCTAAGTTTCAACGCGTTGTTTATTATTTTATTAGCCCCAGTTTTTGCTTGGTTATGGGTAAAGTTAGGGAAATACAATCCTAATACAGCGGTAAAATTTTCTATGGCATTGTTGTTGGTAGGTTTGGGGTTTGGGTCTTTGGTTTTAGGGATTAGCCTCTCGGGTTTGGGGAAAGTGGCCATGATCTGGTTGATTCTTACCTACTTTTTACATACCTGCGGAGAATTGTGCCTATCACCAGTTGGACTGTCTGCTGTTACTAAATTATCGCCAGTAAAAATCGTAGGATTCATGATGGGGGTTTGGTTTTTGGCTACAGCCAGTTCTGAATTTATTGCATCCATTTTAGCTAACATCGCGTCAGTGGATACTTCTAATGGTACAGCGCCAGATTTAAACTTAGCAAAACAGAGTTACTTAGTCCTTTTTGAATACTTATTTTATACAGGACTTGGTTTTGGTGTGGTGCTCTTGGCACTTTCGCCAGTGATCAAAAAATTAATGCACGGAGTAGATAAAGAATTAAACAATTAATAATATGAGTGAAAATACTACAGATCAATTTTTTAAAAGTACCGTTCTAGGACATCCAGCGGGATTATTCGTTTTATTCTTCACAGAGATGTGGGAGCGATTTTCATTCTACGGAATGCGTTCATTATTGATTTTATTTTTAACAGCTTCCTTTACAGATGGTGGTTGGGAATGGACTCGTGAAAATGCGTCTGCATTATTTGGATCTTATGTAGGTTTGGTTTATTTATCTACCATGTTAGGGGGGTATTTTGCCGATAAAGTAATTGGTTTTAGATGGGCTGTTGTTGTTGGAGCCACTTTAATGACTTTAGGACACGCTTCTATGGCTGTCGAAACTGAATTTTCTATTTATTTGGGATTAGTATTGTTGGTTTTTGGAAATGGTTTCTTTAAACCAAACATGACATCAATCGTTTCTGAAATGTACAAAGACCGTCCAGAAAAGAAAGATGGTGCGTACACTTTATTTTATATGGGTGTAAATGCCGGAGCGTTCTTCGGGATTTTACTTTGTGGTTATTTAGGAGAAAAAGTAGGTTGGACTTACGGATTTGGTTTAGCCGGAATCTTTATGTTCTTTGGAATGTTACAGTTTTGGTTGTCTCAAGATATCTTTGGTGACATTGGTTTGAAACCAAATAAAGAAAGCAAAGCAAAAGCGGAAGCATTGGATACAGATAAAAGAAATCCTTTTTCTCCAATACAATTAGCAGCAATAGCTTTCTCTTCTATTTTAGCTTTATTATGGCTTGTAAATGATCCCGCTTCAAAAATATCAGGAGGTAAAGTGAATATTTTTTCTTTCTTAGGTCCTAATGGAAACGCTATTGCTATTGTTTCTGCTTTAGTCGTATTTATTATATTGTTGATTTACAGATTTACTCAATATTCTAAAATCACCAAAGAAAAATTAATTGCGGTTACATTTTTCGCATTTCTGACAATTTTCTTTTGGGCAATTTTTGAACAATCACCAAACAGTTTAACCATTTTTGCCAGTGATTATACGGATCGTGTTTTAACAGGTAATTGGAGTGTGGTGTTTTTAGTGATGAATTCATTAATCACTATTTTGCCTTTGGTAATTATTACTTGGGTATTAATTTTATTATTCAAACAGACCTTTAAATTCTATGCCCTTGCAAATATTATTCTAAGTGTAAGTTTTATCATTATTTGGGCAATAGCAATCTGGATGTTGACAAAAGATTATTATACAGCAGGTTATTTATCATTATCAGATTCAACTTTGCAAGCATTGAAAATTGATAAAGTTACCACGGCCTTAACGGAAGTTCCAGCCACTTGGTTTTCTACCCTAAACTCTTTGTTTATTATTTCGTTAGCACCGTTATTCTCTAAATGGTGGGAAAGTAAATACAATCCTTCTGCGAATTTGAAATACGGAATCGGAATGGGATTATTAGCCCTTGGAATGGCTTGTGTAGCTTTTGGCGCAAGCGGAATCGAAGCAGGTGCAAAAACAGCTTCGGTAAGTATGATTTGGTTGATTCTGGTGTATCTTTTCCATACTATGGCTGAATTGTGTATTTCTCCGGTTGGATTGTCTTATGTGAGTAAGCTAGTTCCGGCTCGTATGATTGCATTTATGTTTGGTGTTTGGTATTTAGCGGTAGCAATCGGGATGAAAGGTGCCGGTATGTTTGGAGAAAATATTGATAAAATTGCCAATGAACACGGATTGAGTTACTTCTTTTGGATGTTGACTATCATCTCTATTGTAGTTGCTTTATTCTCTGTAGCGATGACTCCAGTTATTAAAAAACTGATGCACGGTGTTCGTTAAATTAGGCATCATTTTTGAATTCGAATGATTAAAGTTATAAATATGAAGAAAATTATAGTTGCTTTGTTATTGTTTGCTGGCTCATTTGCCGCTGAAGCACAAGAATTAGTTTGGGAAACCAATGTCACTAAGGCAATGGCGATTTCTACTGAAACCAAGAAACCACTACTGCTATTTTTTACGGGAAGTGATTGGTGCGGCTGGTGTATTCGTTTGCAAAAAGAGGTTTTGAAAACTCCTGAATTTGCGGCTTGGGCCAAGGAAAATGTGGTTTTAATCGAACTGGATTATCCAAGGAAAGTGCCACAGACAGAAGATATTAAAAAACAGAATACTGAGTTGCAAATGGCTTTTGGAATTCAAGGATTTCCGACCATTATATTGGCAAATGCTACCACAAAAGAGGGTAAAGTCAATTTTGAAGGCATTGGAAGTACAGGCTATGTTGCCGGTGGACCTACAGCTTGGTTGGCTGTAGCAAATGGTTTTCTGAAGAAATAAAATTCTTAATTCAATTTATAAAATCCCTTTTCACCAGTTGCGTGAAAAGGGATTTTCTGTTTTTCACAACTGGCTTTCCATAGTTTTTGTATGTTTTTAAAGTTGGATGCATCAGCTACCACTAATTTGGGTTTCATTTCTTGAAGCATGCGGTCTGCGTTTATTTTTACGGATTCTGTCAATACGATAATATCGGGCTTGATGTTTTTGGGATAAATTCCGGAGCTATCTAACACAAAAATCTTTTTTCCATTAAAGAAAATGAAATTTTGAAGTCGTTTTTTCTGTTTCAAAGTGCTAAAGTTTCCAATACGATAGGATTTTAAAAGACTGTTTTTTTGTGCCGTTTTCAAAATGCTGTCGTTGGCATAAACCAAAATGTTTTCGCCTTTTCTTTCTGTAATTAAGGTGCTTTTTTTGCTGTTGAAAACCACTAATTCTTGTTCTGTTTGAATTTTCCACTGTATTTTAAAATAGGAAAATTGTAAAATGAGAATGGAAATCAAAACCAAAGCCAGTTTATTAAAACTCGGTTTTTTGAACCAAAGGATTACCGTAAACAATAATAAATAACCACTTAGCAACAGATAAAAATGAAGTGGAATATCCTTAATAATGAACTGTTCCAAAGA
This sequence comes from Flavobacterium sp. CG_9.1, assembly GCF_015751645.1. Taxonomy (NCBI): domain Bacteria; kingdom Pseudomonadati; phylum Bacteroidota; class Flavobacteriia; order Flavobacteriales; family Flavobacteriaceae; genus Flavobacterium; species Flavobacterium sp. CG_9.1. The sequence continues at coordinate 28,446 of NZ_JADOVC010000015.1, read as the reverse complement.
AGCAATTGCATTGATGATTTTGTTTAAATAACAAATACTCCATTCCAACAGTTGGGATAAGAATACGGGAATCATGTTGCACGCTGCCAAAAGCATTACTAAAACTCCTAAAATCATGATGATGCTCAGTAGTGGAATAATAATCAGATTGGTCACAAAAAACAAACCGGGAAACTGATGAAAATAATAAATGCTGAGTGGTAAAGTACCAATTTGGGCGGCAAAGGATACTGTGAGAATATCCCAAATATATTTTGAAACCTTGTATTTTGGTTTCCAAATAGAGGATAAAAACGGTTGTAGCCAAATGATGAAAAACAATGCGATGTAGCTTAATTGAAAACCAACATCAAATAAGAACGAAGGTTCGACTAGTAGAATTAACAGTACTGAAACTAATAAGGTGTGGTAAATATTGACACTTCTGCGAAGATGATTTCCAATGGCGACAAAGGAAAACATCGTTACAGAGCGCACTACCGAAGGGGCTAATCCGGCAATTATCCCGAACATGGATAACGATAGGAGAATAATGATTAACTTAATAAATGAACCCCGCTTGCTATTGGGAATTGGTTTTAGAATATAGGTTACAAAAAGCAATATAAAGCCAATGTGTAATCCGGAAACGGATAAAATATGAACCGCTCCTGCAAATTGATAATCCCGAATAATGTCTGGTGAAATATCTTGTTGTTGTCCCATTATTAAGGCAATGGCAACGTTTAGTTCTGTTTTGTTGAAGTTATTTTTTTCTAAATTTCGAATAATCCGTGTTCTCAATTTAGAAGAATAATACCAGATATTTTTCTCTACTTCTGTTCCAATTTTTATTTCGTCAACATCAGCATATAGTTGCGCATAGATTTGTTTGATTTCAAGGTATTTGCTGTAGTCAAATTGGTTCGGATTATTGGGAGGTTTGTTTTTTGTTAAGGTCCCTTTGATCAACAAAGAATTCCCAACTTCAAGAACGTGATGCAAACTGTCGTTTTGGATGTTCAATATGATTCTGCCGGTTTGTTCTTTCTGACCAATATGATTGATAATAGCAAGGTGCCGATCGCTAAAAGCAGAACTTTTCATTTTTTCTCGAATCGTTAAAGAAATGAATTGCGGTTTTTCAAAAACTGCCGTGTTGTGAATATAATTGCTACTTTGGAAATAATCAGTATGTGCTATTTGGGTTGAAATTCCGATGATAAAAGACAAAAAATAAGTCCCAATTCCAAAATAGAGCGTTAACTGGTTTCTGTTTTTTGACAAAAAATAAAGCACACCAAAAATACTGGACGATGTGACAAGCGCAATAAAAACTGCCGATGTGGAAGGTTGCAGGTAAAAAGCAAAAAGTAAACCTAATATAAACCCGATCGTAATTCTTGCCAGTGGGAATTGTAGTACTTTCATAACTCTAAAGTACACATTTTTAGTAAGAAACGGATTTATTTGTTTTTAGATTTTTATTATTCTAAAAGCTAAATTTTCGCCCAAAAGAGTACTAGTTAAAGTACTCTGTTAATCTGAACAAAGGTTTTTTGGTAATACGGTTCTTTGGTCGAGGAAATGATTACTCCTTTTGAGGTCGAGGAATGAATGAATTTTATTTCTTCACTGGTGGCTTCAATTACAATTCCAACGTGATTTATTGCTTTGTTTTTATTGGTTTTAAAGAATATCAAATCGCCTTTTTGAGCTTGATCTTTTTTAGAGTTTAAAACAACTCCTATTTTCGATTGTTGAAACGAGTTGCGCGGTAGACTAATATTTTCTGAATTAAAGACGGTATAAACTAATCCGGAACAATCATAACCAGCTCTAGTTGTTCCTGCATATTTGTATTTTACACCCAAGTTATCGGCAGCTGTGTCAATTAATTTTTCTGCTAATTGGTTTGTTTTTCTCTTTTCAGATCGAGATAATTTCTCTATTGGCTCTCCCTTTTTCGAAGTTACTATTGGCGATGTCGATTTACAAGCCGTAAAAAAAATGATAATGAAGAGTAGGAATACAATATGTTTCAAAAGAGTTTTTTTAAGTTGATATTAAGATCAGAAAAAAAATTGGAGCTTAATATAAATCATTTACAATCAATGCAGCTGTTTTTTCACTGGCTCCAATTCCGCCTAATTGCTCTTCTAATAACGCATATTTTTCTAAAAGCGTATTGCGATGGTCCGTTTTTAATATTTTTTCGAGTTCTTTCCGAATGCGTTTTGTAGTGCATTCATCTTGAATTAACTCAGTTACCACTTCTTCATCCATGATCAAATTCACTAATGAGATGTATTTCAACGTGATGATTCGTTTCGCGATTTGGTAGGAAGTCCAACTGCCTTTATAACAAACAACTTCAGGAACTTTAAATAATGCCGTTTCCAGTGTTGCGGTTCCGGATGTGACTAACGCCGCAGTTGCATTTCGCAATAAATCATAGGTTTTGTTTGAGATGAATTTTATGTTTTCTTGCGTGATAAAATCTTTATAAAAAGAAAATTCCTGACTTGGCGCACCCGCAATTACAAATTGATATTCGGGAAAATCTTTAACAACGCTTAGCATTACACTTAGCATTTTAGTGATTTCCTGCTTTCGGCTGCCGGGTAAAATAGCAATAATTGGTTTATCGTTTAATTGGTTTTCTTTTCTGAAAAGAACGGAATCAACTGCTGGTTGGTTGTGAATAGCATCAATCAGTGGATGACCAACAAATTGCACTGGGAAATGATGTTTGTCCTCGTAAAACTTTTTTTCGAAAGGCAAAATCACATACATTTTATCAATATCGCGCTTAATATCTGTAATTCTACTTTCTTTCCAAGCCCAAATTTGGGGAGAAATATAGTAATGAGTTTTCATTCCCAATGCTTTCGCCCATTTGGCAATTCGCAAATTAAAACCAGGATAATCAATGAATATAAGAACGTCAGGTTGAAATTCAAAAATGTCTTTTTTACAGATTTTAATGTTATTGAGAATCGTTTTTAAATTAAAAATCACTTCAATAAATCCCATGAACGCTAATTCACGATAGTGTTTCACTAAAGTTCCGCCAACATTTTTCATTAAATCACCGCCCCAAAACCGAATGTCAGCAGTTGGATCTTTTTTGTACAGCTCTTTCATCAAATTTGAACCGTGCAAATCACCTGAAGCTTCTCCCGCAATTATATAATATTTCATGTTTTTCGATTTGGAATTTTTAAAATCAAACGGATAAAATCATTTTTGTTGGAATCATTTTATACAGTTGCAAAGATAAACTTAAATAAATAAAGTGAGTATAGCCAAGGCAATGACTGCCAAAACTACCCCGCGAGCCATTATTTCTTTATTTATTTTGAGTAAAATTCCAAATGCTACAAGCGTCAAGATCGATCCCAATGTGATTAGCTTCCCTAAATTACCTTGAGATTTCATGATTTGAATTCCGGCGACAAATGTGAACTCCGTAAAAAAGGTTATAAAGAGATACGAGCCAAGTAGTGTTGTTGCAATCCCGATTAAAAATCCGAGCAATACGTCTTTTTTATTCATTCCATTTCCAGGCGTTAAGTTGCTGAATAGCGTGATGCGCAGTCAAATCAAATTGCACTGGAACTACAGATACAAAACCGTTTTCTAAAGCCCATTCATCTGTATCTTCTCCTTTGTCTTGGTTTACAAATTCGCCTGCAAGCCAGTAATAGTCTCTTCCTTGCGGTGTTTTTCTTTTGTCAAATTTCTCTACCCAGATTGCTTTCGCTTGACGACAAATCCGAATCCCTTTGATGTCTTCTTCTTTTAATTTTGGAAAATTCACATTCAAAACTACGCCTTCTGGAAGTCCGTTTTCAAGAACTTCTACTGATATTTTGCGTATAAAAGATTTTATGGTGTCGAAATCCGCATTCCAATCGTAATCCAATAACGAGAAGCCAATAGCGGGAATTCCTTCTATTCCTGCTTCAACGGCGGCGCTCATTGTTCCAGAATAAATCACGTTTATGGAAGAATTTGAACCATGATTTACACCCGAAACACATAAATCGGGTTTTCGTTTTAAAATTTCGTTAACAGCCAGTTTTACACAATCTACAGGGGTTCCGGAGCAACTATATTCTAAGAAAGGATCGTTGTCTTTAGATAATTTATTCAAATATAATGTGCTGTTGATTGTAATGGCGTGACCCATGGCGCTTTGTGGTGTGTCTGGCGCAACCACAACGATTTCTCCTAATTCAGCCATAACCGATATTAAAGCTCTAAGTCCTGGCGCAGATACACCATCGTCATTCGTTATTAAAATTAAAGGTCTAGATTTTTTCATTAGTATTTTGGCAAAAAAAGATTGATTTTTATGATATTGATGGCAAATGTAATGACACAGAATGGGATTAAGTAAACAAAAGATAAAAATTTGTTATCTTGAATCATTTAGCTTAATAAAAAAAAACTATTTTATATCTTTAACAAAAAATTAGGGGAGCTCTGCTACTGTTGGCATAGTTTTTACCTTACATTAGAATAAAAATTCATGAATACTATTCTTAACTTTATGAAAAGAAATTATAAAATTATTCTAGTTGTCGTATTTATTTCGGTGACTTTGTTTGCTTTTAAAATGAATGCGCCAAAAGCAAATGATCCAGAAAAAGATAAACTCCTTTTGGAATTATTAACTTTTGTTATTGAAAAAGGACATTTTAGCCCAGCAGCGATTGATGATACTTTTTCGAAAGGCATTTACAAGGATTATATCGAAGCTTTAGATCCATCCAAAAGATTTTTTCTGCAAGCTGATATTGATGAATTTTCTAAATTCGAGTTGCAGCTGGACGATCAGTTATTGAACAAAGATTTGAGTTTCTTCAATCTTACCTATGATCGTTTAATGAAAAGAATGAAGGAAAGTACGACGATTTATAAAGACGTTTTAAGTAAACCTTTTGACTACAATATTGATGAAAGTTTCAATATTGATTATGAGAAAGCGCCTTATCCTAAAAACACTACAGAACTCAATGATAAATGGAGAAAGCAAATCAAATTGTCTACACTTTCCTCTCTGATTGATAAACAAAAATTAGAGGAAGACAAGAAGAAAAACGACTCAAAATACAGTGTAAAATCCTTTGATGTTTTAGAGAAAGAAACCAGAGAAAGTTCAGCTAAATCGCTTGATGAGTATTTTGGTTTTATAAAAGATTTGGATAGAAATGATTGGTTTTCAGTTTATATTAATTCAATTACAGCACGTTTTGACCCGCATACTAACTACTTTGCGGCAGAGGAGAAAGAGCGTTTTGATGTAAGTATAAGCGGAAAATTAGAAGGAATAGGGGCTCGTCTTCAAAAGAAAAATGATTTAACTGAGATTTCAGAGCTAATCTCTGGCGGTCCAGCTTGGAGAGGAAAGCAATTGGAAGCGGGTGATTTAATCATGAAAGTGGCCCAAGGAAATGGCGAAAATGTAGATGTTGTTGGGATGCGTCTAGATGATGTGGTGAAGAAAATAAAAGGACCAAAAGGTTCAGAAGTGCGTCTTACTGTTAAAAAAGTAGATGGAACCATCAAAATTATTTCAATAGTCAGAGACATTGTTGAAATTGAAGAAACGTATGCAAAGTCAAGTATCGTAAATAAAAACGGATTGAAATATGGTGTAATCTATTTACCTAAATTTTACATTGATTTTGAAAACACAGATGGAAGAGATGCCGGAAAAGATATCGCTATTGAAGTCGATCGATTAAAAAAAGCAGGTGTAAACGGAATCGTATTGGATGTACGTGATGATGGTGGTGGATCTTTGTCCACTGTTGTTGATATTGCAGGATTGTTTATTGAGCAAGGACCAATTGTTCAGATCAAATCTGCTGGTAGAAAAAAAGAGGTTTTGTACGATAGAGACAAAAAAATAGAATGGGACGGCCCATTAGTGATCATGGTGAATAGTTTCTCTGCTTCTGCATCTGAGATTTTGGCAGCAGCCATTCAAGATTATAAAAGAGGAATTATTATTGGAAGCAAACAAACCTACGGAAAAGGGACGGTTCAAAATGTGATTGATCTAAACCAATTTGTTCGTAGTAGTTCTGTTGGAGATTTAGGTGCTATCAAAACGACCACTCAAAAATTCTATAGAATAAATGGTGGTTCAACTCAATTAGAAGGTGTACGCAGTGATGTTGTTATGCCGGATCGATACGCTTATCTAAAGATGGGTGAACGTGATGTCGATAATGCAATGCCTTGGGATAAAATTGATCAAGCAGAATATTCTGTTTGGGATAAAAATGCAAACTTTAATAAGGCGATTGCGAATAGTAAAAGTAGAATTAGTGCCAATTCACAATTTCAATTGATTGAGGAAAATGCGAAATGGATTGACAGTAGAAGCGAAGAGAATGTCTACAGTCTGAACATTGATAAGTTTAAAATTGCTCAATCTGAAATTGAAGAGAAAGCAAAAAAATACAAACCAATTGTAGATTATAAAAATGCGCTGACATTTACATCGCTACCATATGAAACGGATGCTATGAATAAAGATGTTACGTTAAAAGAGAAAAGAGAAAGATGGCATGAAGCCTTATCAAAAGATATTTATGTAGAAGAAGCGCTTAACGTTTTAGATGATTTGCAAACAAAATCAGTATCTAAAAACAGTTTACCTGTAAAATTAAAAAAAGATAAATTAGCAAAGTCGTAGTATTTCCCTTTTTTTAGTAACGATACAATTTGCAAATGCCCTAGAAATTCGATTGAATTTCTAGGGCATTTTTATTTTAGTAGTGTGGGGTTCGTGCTTTTTTGGATGCTGATATTAGTTGAATAGTGTCTCTTTAGACCTGAATTTAAAGATTGTAATTATATTCAAATCGAGTTTTTTTAGAAATATAGCGGGCTCAATTTGATCTATATTAAGACAGTAACTTTTATTAACTTACTTTTGGAATTCAAGGATTGCTTATTAATAGTAGCAGTGATTTAGGGAACATCAACTGGTTTTAATACGTTTTGTCTACGTCTAAATGGTGATGGTTTACGACTCCTGTTTTATGTGTTATATAATTAAAAGCGCAGGATTAGAAGTTATCAAGCTACCATTCGTTCACTTTATTCGCATCCATTTTTATGAATATAAATAGTAATATGGTAAACCCCCATAAACCGGAACCTCCGTATGAAAAGAAGGGCAGCGGAACTCCAATGGTTGGAAAAATGCCCACAACCATGGCAATATTTACAAAAAAGTGCATAAATAAAATCCCTGCAACACAATAACCATACACCCTACTGAATTTTGTTTTTTGCCTTTCAGCCAAATAGATTATTCTAAGTAGCAAACCAGCGAAAAGAGCTATAACAGCTAAAGAGCCAACAAATCCCCATTCTTCGCCTACTGTTGTAAAAATATAATCGGTATGCTGTTCTGGTACAAATCCTCCTTTAGTTTGCGTTCCTTCTAGGAATCCTTTTCCAAACCAACCGCCAGAGCCTATTGCAATTTCTGATTGATTAGTATTGTATCCAATACCTTTCATGTCCACAGTTTTGCCTAAAAGGATGTTGAATCGGTCCCTATGATGCTGTTTAAACACATTATCGAAGACATAGTCCACGGAGAAAACGAATCCTGAAATTAGCACGAAGAGAATACTGCTCAAAACGATATTTCTGTCTGCTAATCGAGATTTAAAGTGGACAATAATTATAACCGCTAATCCGATGAGAATGACATATTGAGGCTCTAAAACAAGCGTTAATACAAACAAAAAAATTGTTACAAAGCCAGTCCAAACATACCATGATGGAAGTCCTTCACGGTATAAAACAATGATAAATATACTATAGATTAATGCACTCCCTGGATCGGGTTGTGGTAAAATCAGCAAAACCGGTAATATTATGATGGCGAGAGCCTGCCATTGTCGAGCAACATCTTTTAGATTGATTTGGGTATCGCTTAAATATTTTGCCAAAGCTAATGCTGTTGCTGCTTTTGCAAATTCAGAAGGCTGTATTGTGAAACTCCCTATGGCATACCAACAACGCTGTCCTGCGATAGTTTTACCAAATAAAAATAAGCCTGCTAATGTTAATAAAGAAATTCCGAAAATTATACTGGCGTATTTCTCATAGAATTTTCCGTCAACTGATAGTACAACAAAAATTAAAGGAATGGTTAGTACGATGAAAATCAATTGTTTTTCATAAGTATCTTCCATAGATGATAGGGAAGACGAATAGATGTTTAGCCAACCTAAAATAACCAATAGCGCATAAATGATTATGCTTATCCAGTCAATATTATTTGTTACACTTTGGTTTTTCATTCGGATTAAATAGCTTGTTTTTTCTCTTTTGTAGAATCTATTTTTACTTTAGCAGTTGGAATCATTGTTTTCTTTTTTAGAAGAGAATCACTAATTCTTAATTGTAATTTGACTGCTTCTGAAAGTCCACCTAATTTAGCATATTGACTTTGCAAACTAGTTGCAAGAATTCTTTTTTCTAAATCAAGTCTTGTAATTTTTTGACGTAAGTACTTTTCAATCATCAAGCTGGCGATTGGTCCAGCGATTGTAGATCCAAAGCCTCCATTTTCAACCATAATGGCAATCGCGATTTTTGGATTGTCCTTTGGTGCAAAAGCCACAAATATAGAATGATCCTTTAATTGAACTCTTTGACCTCCTATTTTTGCGAAGTTTTCAGCAGTTCCTGTTTTACCGCAAATGTCAATTCCCTCTACTTTAAGAGCGCTTGCGGTACCCATATTATAAACATCAAAAAGGCCACTTATGATTGGTTTGAAATATTTTTTGTCAATCGTGGTTACATGTTTTGTTGTAAATTTTTTATCAATTGTATGCCCTTCGATTCTTTTTATGATATGAGGAGTATAGTAATATCCTTGATTAGCTACTGTTGCCATCATATTAGCCAGTTGAATTGGCGTCATCACAACCTCTCCTTGACCTATTGAATTTGAAATAATTGTGGTACTTCTCCAACCACCATTAGGATAAATTCTTTTGTATGTTTTAGAATCTGGTATTTTACCTCTTTTACCTGTTGGCAAATCGTATCCCATGAATTGTCCAAGCCCAAAGCTTCGAATGTGATTGCTCCATACATCAACCGCTTGAGCCGGTTTAGCATATTTATTTATGGTTTTCATATAAGCCGTAGCAAAATAGGAATTGCAGGACTCATAAATACCTCGGTGTAATTGTAGGGCGCCACCTCTGCAATGACAGCGCATGAATCGACCTCTAGCATAACTAAAGCCATGATTACAACTGACAGTGGTGTTCTCGTCAATTACTCCTTCCTGAAGAGCTACGAGACCAGTCAAAATTTTGAAAGGTGAGCCAGGAGGGTATTCCGCCAACAATCCTCTGTCGTATAAAGGTTTTGCGATAGAATCGCGGTATAATTCAGTGTAGTTTTTAGATCGTTGTCGTCCTACTAATATTCCTGGGTCATAAGAAGGAGCGGTTACAAGTGCTAATATCTCTCCAGTACTTGGTTCAATGGCAACAATTCCACCTCTTTTATTTATCATTAATTCTTCCCCATATTTTTGTAGTTCCGCATCTATCGTAAGATTAATGTCTTCACCTTGCACAGCAATAGTATCGTACTTCCCGTTCTTGTAGGAGCCGATTTCACGGTTGTATTTATCTTTTTGGATGTATTTCACTCCTTTTATGCCTCGCAAGAGATCTTCATAACTCTCCTCAACACCCTGCCTTCCTATCAAATCACCACTGTTGTAATAAGGGTTTTTATCTACTAATTTTTCATTCACCTGAGTGATAAATCCAAAAACATTAGCTCCAAAAGCCACTTCGTAATCCCTAAGAGAACGCTTTTGAACATAAAATCCTTCGTATTTTCGTATTTTTTCTTGAAATGCAGCAAATTCACTTTTGTTTAACTGAGATAAAAAAACGGACGGAAGACGCGGACTATATATTGTTGCCTTTTTTATGTTTTTTATAAAAGCTTCTTTGGTGATGTTTAATAATTGGCAAAATTCTAAAGTATCTATTTTTTTTACTTCTCGAGGGATTACCATGATGTCATAAGATGCCTGATTGGCTACTAATAACTTTCCTTTTCTGTCGTAGATGTAACCTCGTTCAGGGTACTCGTATTTTTTTTTAATAGCATTATTTTCCGACTTTAACTTTAAGGTATCGTCAACCACCTGCAAATAAAAAATTCGCATCACAAGTAGAGAAGTAGCAAGAATAATTAAAGAAGGCAATAAGACTTTTCTCATCTTTTATTTGGCTTAATAAGGTATATGATGATAATACATATAATAATGGTGAATACAGTGCTTAATAATGTGGTTATTAAGGTGTCTAGGATATACGACAATTGAAATGCTTCTAGTAAAAACAAGGTAAAGTGATGAATAACTACGGACAATAATATAAAAGAGAATCGTTGTGGTGTTAAAACATCATTCAATTTTATAGTTTGGTATTCGTAACTCAATCCGAAGGCAAACTTAAAAATTGAGGGTCTGAAATAGGCTAAAACTAAACACGCCGTTGCATGTGTTCCACCTGAATTACTAAAAAGATCCATAATGATTCCAAGTAAAAAACTGGCCGCCACTAAACCAGATTTATTGCCATTTACAGGGTACAATATGATGAATAAAATATAAGGAAATGGACTGATATAGCCCAAAAAATTCATGTTGTTAAATATGATAATCTGAATGGCTAATAACAGTATAAATCGGAAAATGTTGACTAACAAGGTGCTATTCATCTTTTTCTCTTTTTTCTAAATTAGTAATTTCGTCGCGATCTTTACTTTTTATTATATAAACATGGCCCAGATTGGTCATATCATTAAAAAGTTTAACATCCAAGGTGTAAAAGTTAGTTTGAGTATCTCTATATATCTTCGCTATTGTTCCAATGTTAATGTTTTCAGGAAAAATAACCGACTGCCCTCCAGTAACAATAGTGTCTCCAATCTTTATCAATGCCAATCTTGGAAGATCAGTCAACTGAACAAAACCCGTACTTTTTCCATTCCAGTTCAATGAACCAAAATGATTGGATTTTTTAATTTTGGCATTGATCTGAGTTCGTTTGTTCAAAATGCTGATCACAGTAGCGTATTTGGGAGAGGTGTTTTCTATAATACCTATAATCCCCAAGCTATTTACAACGCCCATGTCCGTTTTTACGCCTTGCAATTCGCCTGAATTTAACGTCAGGTAATTTTCATAAACATTATAAGAGTTGTGGATTACTTTAGAAACAATTATGTCTTCTAGCTTGACGCTTTTCAAACTGTCTAATTTTCGTACTGCAGTTGTATCTTCAGCATTAAAAAGGAGGCTTTTGAGTTTGGCATTTTCAAGTGCAAGTGCGTCATTTTGAGTTTTTAAATTTAAATACTCATTTAGATTATTTACTTTTTCATAGACACCGCCACTTAAAAAGTTTGCAGAACTTATAATTTTGCTTCTATGAAAGGAATGGGACTGAATCGTAAGAGATAACGATATCCCTAAAAGCAGCAAAAACAGTATTCTGTTACTGTTTTTAAAAATAAAATTAAATATTTGCTGCATTGTTTAAAATTAAATATTTTAAATAAATCAAAAGTTAAATTCTAAATCCCAGCAGTCCAATTTTCTGAACTATAGAGTGGAATTTAGAATTTAGTTTTTCTTATTTTATCAGGATACTTTTGAATTTCACGATGTTTTTAAGGGCCATACCAGTTCCTCTAACAACGGCTCTTAATGGATCTTCTGCTATGTAAACCGGTAAGTCTGTCTTTTGAGAAATTCTTTTGTCCAATCCTCTCAACATAGATCCTCCACCAGCAAGGTAAATACCTGTGTTGTAAATGTCTGCAGCTAATTCTGGAGGTGTTTGAGATAAGGTTTCCATTACGGCATCTTCAATACGTTGTATCGATTTGTCTAACGCTTTAGCAATTTCTCTATATGAAACTTCAACTTGTTTTGGTTTACCAGTAAGCAAATCTCTACCTTGAACCGACATGTCTTCAGGAGGAGTTTCTAAATCCTCTATTGCAGCACCAATTTGGATTTTTATTTTTTCGGCCGTAGTCTCTCCTACAAAAAGATTATGTTGGGTACGCATATAATATACAATGTCATTTGTAAAGACATCACCAGCGATTTTAACTGATTTGTCGCAAACAATTCCACCTAAAGCGATTACGGCAATTTCAGTTGTTCCACCGCCAATATCAACAATCATATTTCCCTTTGGCTGCATAATATCAATCCCAATACCAATAGCAGCTGCCATAGGTTCGTGGATCAAATATACTTCTTTGCCATTAACTCTTTCGCAAGACTCTTTTACGGCTCTCATCTCCACTTCAGTAATACCAGAAGGAATACAAACAACCATTCGCAATGCGGGTGTAAACATTCTTTTCTTTAAAGCGGGTATGCTTTTTATAAACAAGCTTATCATTTTTTCAGAAGCATCAAAATCAGCAATTACACCATCTTTTAAGGGTCTAATCGTCTTAATATTTTCATGTGTTTTACCCTGCATCATACTTGCTTCTTTACCTACAGCAATGATTTTGCCAGATACTCTATCTCTAGCAACTATAGATGGGCTGTCAATTACAACTTTATCATTATGTATGATTAAAGTATTAGCGGTACCAAGGTCTATCGCAATATCCTCGGTCATGAAATCAAAAAATCCCATAAGTTTTTTAAGGGTTAAAAGTTATAAATTTGTGACGGACAAAGTTAAACAAATTAATGTTTAAAATGACGAGTTCCAGTAAATACCATTGCAACTTTATTTTCGTTGCAATAATTAATGCTGAATTCATCTTTTATCGAGCCTCCTGGCTGAATTACAGCAGTTATTCCAGCTTTATGCGCTATTTCCACACAGTCTGGAAAAGGGAAAAAGGCATCGCTGGCCATCGACGCTCCGTGCAAGTCAAATCCAAAACTTTTAGCTTTTTCAATAGCCTGAAGCAAGGCGTCAACTCTAGAGGTTTGTCCAGTGCCTGAAGCAATAAGTGTGCCGTCTTTTGCAAAAACAATCGTATTGGATTTTGTGTTTTTGCAAATTTTAGAAGCAAATATTAAATCTTGAATTTCTTGTTCAGTAGGCGCAGTTGTAGTAACGGTTTTTAGTGCTTCTTTATTGTCAGTAATGTTATTTCTTTCCTGAATTAAGATTCCGTTTAAGCACGTTCGTACTTGTTTTTTAGGCAATGCAACCTCATTTTGTACTAATATAATTCGGTTTTTCTTTTCTTGTAAAATTGCGGTAGCTTCAGCATCATATTCTAGAGCAATTACAACTTCACAAAACAGTTTGTTTATTTCAGTAGCAGTTGCTACATCAATTTTAGTATTGGAAATCAAAACACCTCCAAAAGCTGAAGTTGGATCACAAGCCAATGCGGCTAGATATGCTTCATTAATGGTAGTTCTTGACGCTAATCCACAAGCATTATTGTGTTTTAATATGGCAAAAGTAGGGCCGTCATTTTTAAATTCATTGATCAAATTTACTGCAGCATCTACATCTAATAAATTGTTGTAGGACAGTTCTTTCCCGTGTAATTTCTTGAACATAGCTTCAAAATCACCAAAGAAAAATCCTTTTTGGTGGGGATTTTCTCCATATCTTAAAATTTGGCCATTTTCGATGCTTTCTTTATAAATGGTGTCGTCTGTGTTGAAGTAATTAAAAATAGCGGTATCATAATGAGAAGAAACATGAAATGCTTTTGTCGCCAATAGTTTTCTGTCTTCCAATGTCGTTGCGCCATTTTGCTCCGTAATCATATCTAGTAGTAAACTATATTGATCTACTGACGCTACGATGACAGTGTCTTTGAAATTTTTTGCAGCAGCACGAATTAACGAAATACCACCAATATCAATTTTTTCAATGATATCTGCTTCAGTTGCTCCTGAAGCAACCGTTTTTTCAAAAGGATATAAGTCAACGATAACCAAGTCAATTTGGGGAATGTTAAACTCTTGCATTTGCTGAACATCACTTTCATTATCTTGGCGATTTAATATTCCTCCAAAAACTTTCGGATGCAAGGTCTTGACTCTACCACCTAGAATCGAAGGGTAGGAAGTCACATCTTCTACTGGGATTACTGGAATCCCAAGGTTTTTTATAAAATCTTCTGTTCCACCGGTAGAATAAAGTGTAACATTTTGACTGTTTAGTTGTCTTACTATAGGTTCTAATCCCTCTTTTGAAAAAACAGAGATTAAGGCCGATTGAATTGTTTTAGTTGTGCTCATTATGTAGTTATAGTTATAAAATGCAAAAATAGTTTTTTAATGTCAAAATTAAGCCATTTGAAATTGAGATAATTATAATTTTTGTAGCTATTTCATTAGCGCGATTAAAATAACAGTGCAGCACGGTAAGGAAACGCTTTTTCATTAGGTTTTTGATTAATATTTATTGAATTTTACTTTAACACAAAACAGATTGTATGCTAGTTTACCTTCGATTATTAAAAGAGAGTTTTGGTTTTGCAATGAATGCATTGACAAATAACAAGTTAAGAACCTTGCTTTCTTTGTTAGGAGTTACAATAGGAATTTTTTCGATTATAGCAGTACTTGCTGCGGTAGATTCATTAGATAGAAAAATCTCCAAAGATTTGAGCGGTTTGGATAAAAACACCATTTATTTAATCAAGTTTTCTTTTGGTCCTTCTGAAATTCCACAATGGAAAAGAGAGCAATTTCCTAATGTTAAGTATGATGAATATACCTATATGAAAGGGAGTATGACTAATACAGATCAAATGGCCTATCAAATATTTACTAGGAGAGAGTCTATTAAATATGATTCAAAAACGGTAAGTGCGATTAATATTGTTCCGGTTTCTCATGAATTTATAGACATTCAGGGTCTTGAATTCGAAAAAGGGCGTTTTTACAATGAATCCGAAGCTAATTCGGGAGCTACGGTCATTGTTTTAGGGAATGAAATTGCAAAATCCTTGTTTGAAGATGCCGAGCCCATTGGGAAAAATGTACGTTTGTATGGAAAACGTTTCACAGTGATAGGGGTTCTCAAAAAAGAAGGCTCTGGTTTATTTGGAGATAGTAATGATACGTCCGCTTATATTCCGGTCAATTTTGTCCGACAATTGTACGGGGATAATAATACATCTTTAACCAATGTCATTATTTTCAAGCCAGAAAAAGGAGTTGATATGGAAGCTTATAAAGGGGAGATATCTCAAAAATTAAGAAGCTTTAGAGGTTTGAAAGCAGGGGAGATAGACAATTTTTTTATTAATGTGTTCTCCGGTTTTACCGATCTTATTGATGGTATTTTGGGGCAAATGAACCTTGTAGGATGGATTATTAGCGGTTTTTCATTACTTGTGGGTGGTTTTGGGATTGCTAATATTATGTTTGTTTCTGTAAAAGAACGAACCAATTTAATTGGGATCCAAAAATCATTAGGAGCTAAAAATCGATTTATTATGTTTCAATTTTTATTTGAAGCAGTAATCCTGTCCGTGATTGGGGGCGTAATTGGCCTTTTGTTGGTTTGGATTATCTCTGTTATTTTAACAAAAGTATTAGATTTCGAATTCGTTTTAGGGATGGGAAATATTATATTAGGAACTGGATTAGCCGCAATAATTGGATTGATCTCTGGAATTCTTCCTGCCATTGCAGCGTCTAAATTGGATCCTGTCGAAGCAATTAGAACTGGGATGTAAATTTAGAAATAGTACTTTCTAAAAGGTATATAAAAACGGCTTTCAAATTTATTTGAAAGCCGTTTTAATTTATAGCCTATTTGTTTTAACCAAAAAATCCCGATTGCTCGGGATTTTCATTTATCGAATAACGTTGTTTTGAATCAAGTCGATGTATAAGTTAATCTTATCTTTCAATTCTTTTCTTGGTGTTATAAAGTCTAAGAAACCATGTTCAAGTAAGAACTCAGCAGTCTGGAAACCTTCTGGTAAATCCTTACCGGTGGTGTCTCGTACTACTCTTGGTCCTGCAAATCCTATTAATGCGCCTGGTTCAGAGATGTTAATGTCTCCTAACATTGCATAGGAAGCAGTAGTTCCTCCTGTGGTTGGGTCCGTACAAAGTGAAATATAAGGAAGTTTAGCTTCAGCAAGTTGAGCCAGTTTTACAGATGTTTTAGCTAATTGCATCAACGAGTATGCTGCTTCCATCATTCGAGCTCCTCCTGATTTAGAAATCATTATAAAGGGCAACTTATTTGTAATAGCATGATCAATTCCACGTGCAATTTTTTCTCCTACAACAGCACCCATAGATCCACCAATGAAAGCAAAATCCATGCAGCAAATCACTACGTCTTTTCCTTTTGATTTTCCAACTCCAGTGCGCACGGCATCCTTCAGTTTGGTCTTCTCCATAACATCTTTTAGGCGATCTGCATATTTCTTGGTGTCGACAAAATGCAACGGATCTTTAGAAGTCATGTTTTTATCCAATTCAACAAATTCATTATTGTCAAATAAAATTTGGAAATATTCGGCACTTCCTATTCTAACGTGAAAACCATCTTCAGGACTTACAAATAAGTTACGCGCGAGTTCGTCGGCATCAATAATTTTTCCAGTAGGTGATTTGTACCAAAGTCCTTTTGGAATGTCCATTTTGTCTTCGGTAGCAGTGGTAATCCCTTTTTCTTTTCTTTTAAACCAAGCCATATTTTTGTAATTATAAGTTATAAGTTATGAGTTATGAGTTATAAGCTATAATCCATAACTCATAACTCAAAATTTATAACTTAAAGTGTATTCACGTTGTTCAAGTCAGCAAAAGCTTGCTCCAGTCTTGTATTGAAAGTGATTTCGCTTTCACGTAACCATTTTCTCGGATCGTAATGTTTTTTGTTTGGAGCATCAGCACCTTCTGGATTTCCAATTTGAGTCTTCAAATAGTCAATATTTTTTACCATATAGTTACGAATACCTTCCGTGAATGCAAATTGTAAATCAGTATCGATGTTCATTTTTATGACACCATAACTAATTCCTTCTCTGATTTCTTCTAAAGTAGAACCAGAACCACCATGGAAAACAAAATCTACTGGATTAGGTCCTGTATTGAATTTGTTTTGTACAAAATCTTGAGAATTCTTCAATATTTTTGGAGTCAATTTCACATTCCCAGGTTTGTAAACGCCGTGTACGTTTCCAAAAGCAGCAGCAATTGTAAATCGTGGGCTTATTTTAGAAAGTTCTTCGTATGCATAAGCAACTTCTTCTGGTTGTGTGTATAATTTTGAACTGTCAACATCAGAATTGTCAACGCCATCTTCCTCACCACCAGTGATACCAAGTTCAATTTCCAGTGTCATTCCCATCTTGCTCATTCGAGCTAAATATCCTTTACAGATTTCGATGTTTTCTTCAATTGGCTCCTCAGATAAATCAATCATGTGAGAAGAATAAAGCGGCTTTCCAGTCTTAGCAAAGTGTGCTTCTGATGCATCTAATAATCCGTCAATCCACGGTAATAATTTTTTTGCACAATGGTCAGTATGCAAGATTACGGTTGCTCCGTATGCTTCCGCCAAAGTATGAATGTGCAATGCTCCAGCAATTCCACCAGCGATTGCTGCTTTTTCACCTGCATTCGAAAGACCTTTTCCAGCGTTAAATTGTGCTCCTCCATTAGAAAATTGAATGATCACTGGCGCGTTTAATTTTGCTGCAGTTTCAAGAACTCCATTGATAGTATTTGATCCCGTAACGTTTACCGCCGGAAGCGCAAATCCTTTCTCTTTAGCATAATTAAAAATTTCTTGAACCTGATCTCCTGTAGCTACGCCTGGTTTTATGTTGTGTGCCATTGTACTTTTTTTAGTTATTTTTTTTAGTTTTTAGTTTTGCAAAAATAAGAATTAATTAGCATTAGAATGGATAATTTATTCCAAAATTTAAAACGGAGTTCGAAAAGTTGTATTCTCTAAACCATCTTTTGTTGGTTTCATTAGCTGGATTGTACGTTTTAAATCCTAAATCAAAGCGAATTACAAAAAAGCTCAAATCATACCGAATTCCAAATCCGGTTCCCAATGCCATATCTTTCAAGTCACTGAAGCTCGTAAAGGTGGACTTCTCATCTACTACATTATCCAACACGTTCCAGATGTTTCCAGCATCAGCAAAAATAGCCCCTTTTAAATTTCCTAAAAGTTTAAAGCGAAACTCTCCACTAATAGCTATCTTCATATTCGCTTCATTAAAATCATCCAAAGCACCGCTGCTGCCTGGGCCTAAACCGTAGGGTTGCCATGCGCGATTGTCATTAGATCCCCCGGAGAAGTAACTTCTGGAGAACGGAATATAATTAGAATTTCCAAACGGAATAGCAATTCCAAAAAAGGATCTGAAGGCTAGAATTTTTTCTTTCGATAAATCCCAATGCTTAATGTAGTCAAATTCTGTTTTTACATATTCTGAATATTCTAAATTGAATATTTCATAATTGCCATTAACGTTTTTCTTTTGATTTGTGGTTTTTGCAAAAGCAGATAAAATGGTTCCTGCAGATTCTATTTTGGTTTTGAAAAGATAAAAAGTATTGTCTGTTAAATCTTTTTTGGTTGTTTTTGAAAAAGTAAAACTAGTAGCTAGAATGAAGTCATTTTCTGTAAGTCGCAGTCTTCGTTCTTCAATACTTTTTACGGACTCGACATCAGCAGCTTCTAATGGTTTTAGAAAAGTTGCATTACCTGAAAGAACATCATTTGTAAAACCGCGTGTACCTTGCTCAATTAGTAAATCTTTATCGATGGCATTGTTGTAATAAGCAGTATTTGTATTGTATGCTTTGCTTATTTCATTCAAAGCATTATATGAAGAGCCGTAAACATTAAAATAATTTGTCGGATTTAAATTTCGTACAAACTGAGTATTAAAAAGATCAAATCGTGCTGTATGATTTATTTTTGGAGTCCAATTATAGGAAAGTGCTCCTGTAAAATTCTCTTTGTCTAATCCTATATTTCTTTGTTTTGCAAAACCAACGGTTATCAAAGTCGAGGGAATCATACTCTTAGCAATGATTTTATCGGTATTAAACGGCATAAAAATTCTTGGAATATTTAGTTTTAAATCCAAACCATATTCTGAAACATTGAAGAAGTTATTTTTTGGATTTGCCAAATCTTTCGAAGCACCAATGTTACCACGCGCTGCAATTTCTAAAGTTTCAGCGCCATTAAATACATTGCGGATCGTCTCCGATACACTTAGTCCAACACCAAAATCCTGAATGTTAGAATGTGTTACGTCCAGCGTAGTTCCAAAACTGTATTTTTTTCTTGGAGTCAAATATACTTTGGCAATTAATGACTGCGCGGTGGTGTCTCTTTTGTCAACTTCGTATTGTATCGACGGATAATTGAAAATTTTAAGATTATTCAAATAGCGCGTTGTTAAAACGGTTTTATTGTCTGCGTACAATCCACCCTTGGTGATAAAAATAGCATTAGTAATAGCTTTTGGTTTGTATTTTAACTTTTCCTGACTGTACAAATTAAAGTTTTTATAAGTGGTGCTATCTTTAATATTCAAGGTGTTTAAGCTTGGAGAATAATCAGTGTATATATTTACATCGCTTATTTTGTATATTTTAAAAGGAGCTGTTTTAGTAGAATCACCGTCTTGATAAGAGTAATTAGCGATCATCAAAGTGATATTTGCCTGATTCACTTTTTTTATAGTATCAATATCAAAAGTTACATAATTTGGCTGAAAGTTGTAAACGCCATTATTTCTGAAATTTGTGGTGATGCGATTTTTTTCGTTGTCAAAATCTTCTGTTTTATATTGTTTGCCTGATTTTACAAAGGTGTTAAATTTATTTATTTGATACAAAGAATCTAAAACCGGGGTTGCAATAGTGGCTCTTAAGGAATCTATAAAAAAAGCATTTCCGGACGTTATGGCATATTTGATCTTCGCCTTTTTAAGCTTCAAAGTATCTATTGCGTATGCAGCTTGTACATTAAAAAAACCATTGTTGAAATAGTAGTATTTCAAACGGAGTATTGATTTGTCTGCTCTTTCCTTGTCTATAATAATTGGGGGTTCGCCAGTTCTTCTCAAAAAATCGTGAATTCCGTGGTACCAGAATGATTTGCCTAAGCGGTTGACCTGCTTCTCTGACAACCATTTTGATTTCCTTTTATATTTTTCAGGATTATTTGTAAACTTAGCTTGATAGGTTGAATCAGGATTCAGGTTGGCAAGATTATAAAGATTTAAACGCAAGCGATATCCCAGTAAAGTGCTATTAGGTTTCTGGTACAGTTGATTAAAAACATTTTCATCTTTAATTACTTTGCCATTTACTGTAATTTCGTTTTTTGTAAGCAGTAGTTTTCCTTTCGGAACTCTTTTTACAGCGTTACATGCACAAATAAGTATTGCAATTACGATAAATGCAGTTATTTTTGTATAAATTTTTTTCAAGTGTTCTAAAATATTTAATTCAAAAGTACATTATTTTATGGTTAGTAAAAACCAAATAAAGCTTATAACGAGTTTGCAGCAAAAAAAATATAGAATTGCCAATAAATTATTTTTTGCCGAAGGTGTAAAAGGAATTCAGGAGCTTTTGGATTCTAATTTTGAGTTGGAACATTTGTATACTACACAAAATGATTTTGACCAAGTATTCAACGAAAAAAAAACGATTATTACTGAAAATGATTTGAGAAAAATAAGTGCGTTGGCAACACCTAATTCGTGTTTGGCTCTTTTTAAAATTCCTTTGGAAAAACCAATAGTGCAAACTGGTTTAATCGTAGCGCTTGACTCGATTAGGGATCCTGGAAATTTAGGAACCATATTACGCTTGTGTGACTGGTTTGGTATTCAGCAGGTTTTATGTTCAAACGAAACAGTAGACTTATTTAATCCAAAAGTGGTTCAGGCCACTATGGGCTCTATCGCTAGAGTCAATGTGAATTATATTAATTTGGATGTTTTTTTGACGCAGACAACAATGCCAATTTTTGGAACTTTTATGGATGGAACCAATATTTATCAGTCGGTCTTGCCAGAGCAAGGAATCATAATTATGGGTAATGAAGCCAATGGAATTTCTGCTTCACTTGAAAAATTGGTTCAAAATCGCCTTACCATACCTCGTTTTGGGGATCTTCAAAAAACAGAAAGTTTGAATGTAGCAACCGCAACGGCCATTGTCCTAAGTGAATTTCGTCGCGCTTAGTTGATTTCGTTGAAACGAATGCTTTGCTAATCTACTAGAATTGACTTTCTAGTGGAAAGAAAAGTTGATAAATACTGCTCTAGTTTTTAGTGACTCGATGTTTCCTGTCCATGGGCTGTTAGGGTCGTTGTCGCGAATTAATTCATCACTGATACCAAAAACACCTTTTATTGAAGGTGAAAATATAAAGTACTCTGAGAAAAGATCAATTCCAAAACCCAACTCGTAGTTAGTTGTCCATGATTTTACACGAAAACGTTGCTGCAAATTATCATCCATTATTTTTGCATTGCTGGATAAATTTAAAGTAGCAGACAATCCTCCCAATGCGTAAGGACGGATATTTCCAGTTCTAAGCGAGGAGAGTTTCAATAATAAGGGGAAATGGATGTACGTGCTGTTAACCTCTCTTAACGCATCTCCACTATTGGCAAAATTCGGATAATTTAAATCCCTTTTGGTATAGTACAGTCCAGGTTCAAATCGCAAGTTAATGTATTCCTGTAATTTTAAATCACCTATAATTCCTACATTGAAACCGGTTGTTTTTGTGACCAAAATATCAGGCGATTCTGTTTTATAATCAATCTTAAAATCATAAGAATTGAATCCCAAGTAAAAACCATAATACACTCTTTTTTTTTGAAAATTCTCCAAATTAATAATTGGATATCTACTAAAGATGTTTTTAGACCTTTGAGCATATCCATTTAGAATACAGGCAAAAAAGAGTAAGGCAAATATTTTTCTCATGTTTATGCTAAAATCTTCAGTATTATTTTTTTGTAGCGGAATAAATAGTAGCTACGCCAAAAGTTTGAGGTAACGCCACAACATCTATAAACCCAATTTTTCTTAAAATATTGTTTAAAGCCTCGCCATAAGGAAAAGCCGCCGCAGATTCTGATAAATATCCGTAAGCAACGTCATCCTTAGAAAATAATTTTCCAATTATAGGTAAAATGTTTTTGCTATAAAATTTGTAGCCCTGTTTGTAAGGAGTTTTATCGGGTACTGAAGTTTCTAGAATCACAAAAACACCATTTGGTTTTAACACCCTTAAGATCTCGGCTAATCCTTTCTCTAATGTCTCAAAATTACGAACACCAAAAGCAACTGTGATGGCATCAAAGTAGTTGTCTTCAAAAGACATGTTTTCGGAGTCGCCAAGAACCATTTCAATAGTAGACGATAGCTTTTTTTGATCAATTTTTTTCCTGCCTACGTCCAGCATTCCAGCAGAAATATCTAAACCAATTATTCTTTCGGCTTTAGTTTGCGCCATTAAAATGGCTAAATCTCCCGTTCCGGTTGCAATATCCAAAATTATTTTTGGATTGGATTTAGAGACCATTTGCAATACTTTTTTTCTCCATTTTAGGTCTATTCCAAAAGAGATGACACGATTTAAATTGTCATAATTTCCAGAAATAGTGTCAAACATTTGAGCAACTTGTTCTTTTTTGCCTAAGGCAGAATCTTTATAGGGAGTTATCTTTTCGGACATCTTTTTTAGTTTGTACAAATATAGGATAAACTTGATGAACTTAAAATGAGTTTCAAAAATTAGAATCAAGTTTTTTTTTACTCTTTTTTCAGGTTTTATGGAGCTTTAGTTGGCAAATTAAAAAAAATGGTTTTTATCGAAATATCACTAAAAGTGGGTATTGTAACTCTAGTTTTTATTAATCAATTTTGGTGTTTAAGAAAGTAACCATATTATATGATTAAAAAAGAGTCGATGAGCCAAATCAAATGGATATTTTTAGCGCTACTTATCTCATTTGTTCTTGTAAGCTGTTTTGAAAGTACTGTTTTACAAAGCAGTATTGTATTTAAAGCGCAACATACGTTCTTAGGATTAAATTTGTTTTTGGAAATTTTAATTTTTTTCGTCTTTAGTACTTTCGTGGTATTTGGTATTAAAGGCTTTTTTGAGATGTATTCTCAAAAAACATCAAATATTATAATCTCCATCTCTGGAGCATTATTAGTGTTTGTAATTTTTATTTTATGTTATCAAATACTCTTCCAAGACTAGGTCATTTCTTTAAATCAATGGTTAAAAAAAAACATCCCGTAAAAAGGATGTTTTTTTATTTTATTTTCTAATGAAAGTGAGGTAGGTATATTCATACTTATGCTTTTCGTCTTTTTTATTAAACTCGGAGGCTTCAAGTTTCCATTCTGCATCAATAATTTCAGGAAAAAAAGCATCAGCTTCAAAACTTGCATGGACTCTTGTAAGTTCTATTTTATCAGCATAAGGAAGTCCTATCGTGTAAATTTCGCCACCTCCTATAATAAATGAATCTTGGTCTTGAGGGCAGGCGCTCAGTGCTTTTTCAATACTATCAACAACTATGCAGCCTGGGGCTTGATAGTCTTTTTGCCTTGTGATAATAATATGCGTTCGGTCTGGTAATGGTTTTTGGAGGCTTTCAAACGTCCTGCGTCCCATTATGATATAATGGCCGGATGTGAGTTGTCTAAATCTTTTATAATCGTTTGGCAGGTGCCAGACTATTTTATTATCTTTTCCTAATGCGTTATTCTCGGCAGCTGCCGCAATCATTATAATCATAGTTTTGTACTATTATTAGGTTCGTCGTTTTCGATCTGAATCTGTAATTGTTCTACTTTCTTTTTCTGTAAAGCGACAAGGCGATCTATTTGTTCTCTTTCCCAGTCTTTATTCATAAATCGATCGGTGATGAAAATTTTGATGAAATGCAGTATAAACAAGAACAACCAGAATGTAATTATCCAAAGATACCAATCAGAAACTACGGTGCTGTTCAGAAAGTTGTGTCCAAGAAATAGCAATAAACTTCCTAAAACGAAAACGACAAAATGAAAATACAGTCGTTTTTTTTGTTTTATTCTTCTCCTAGCATATTCATATTGTTCGTGTACTTCTTTTTCCATCGATCTTATTTTAGTTTATAAAGATAAAATTTATTTTGGAAAGTCGCTATTTTGGCTCTGTATTATTTTGTGAGAAAACGTTTTCTGATTTTTGAATTGTAATTTAAATCCCTTTAAATTCTCAAATTATTTATAAATTAACATAGTTTAAGGTATTCCATTAAATCTTCTTGAAGGCTATTGTAACTTCAATATGTTTCATTTACTTTGTTTCAGAAACCTATAAATGAAAGAGTTATGTCAATTAAAAAACAATTTGTAAAAACAAAGCCCGTTTGTAAAGTTACTTTTTCAGTAAAAGCAGAAGGGGCAAATCAAGCTTCCGTTATTGGCGATTTCAACAATTGGAATGAAACTGAAGGTGTTCTTAGTAAATTAAAAAACGGAACTTTTAAAGGAGTTTTTGATTTAGATAAAGATGCTGCTTATGAATTTAAATACCTAATTGATGGTGCCTTTGTTAATGAGCCTTAAGCCGATTCTTTTAAATGGAATGCGTTTGCAGGAAATGAAAACGGTGTTTTAGTAGTTTAACTAAAACACCGTTTTATTTGTTATATTATACTGCAACACTGCCTTTTATTGGAGGATGTGGGTCATAACCTTCTAGTGTGAAGTCTTCATAATCAAAGGCGAAGATGTCTTTTATATTGGGATTCAAAATCATTTTTGGCAACGGTTTTGGTTCACGGGACAATTGCAATTCAAGTTGTTCAAAATGATTGTTGTAAATGTGTGCGTCACCAAAAGTGTGAATGAATTCGCCGGGCTGTAAGTCACAAACCTGTGCAATCATCATCGTGAGTAATGCGTACGAAGCAATATTAAAAGGAACGCCTAAGAAAATATCAGCACTTCTCTGGTACAATTGACAGGATAATTTACCGTCCGACACATAAAACTGAAAGAAGGCGTGACAAGGAGGCAAAGCGGCTTTATTGTTAGCTACATTCTCATTAAATGATTTTGTAGTGTCCGGAAGAACCGAAGGATTCCATGCCGAAACCAACATTCTGCGACTGTTAGGGTTGGTTTTTAGTTCATTAATTAAATCCGTGATTTGGTCAATTTCTTCACTATTCCAGTTGCGCCATTGGTGACCATAAACAGGTCCTAATTCGCCATTGGCATCAGCCCAAGCATCCCAAATTTTAACGCTGTTTTCTTGAAGGTATTTAATATTGGTATCGCCTTTTAAAAACCAAAGCAATTCATAAATAATAGATTTTAAGTGCAATTTTTTTGTGGTAACCATTGGAAAACCTTCGTTCAAATCAAAACGCATTTGGTATCCAAAGACACTTTTTGTTCCCGTTCCGGTACGATCTCCTTTTTGGCAACCGTTTTCCATAACGTGTTGCACTAAATCTAAATATTGCTTCATTTTTGGTGGATTCGGTGATTTTTTAATTATTTACAATTAAATTGACTAATAACCGTAGTAACGATTTACGATTCTCTCTTCGAAATTTCATCTCTAATCTTAGCGGCTTTCTCATAATCTTCATGGGAAACGGCCTGATCCAGTAATTCATTCAATTCCTGTAAACTGTGTTTCGAATAGGTTTCTCCAGACTGATTGCTTTCTTCTTCTCGTCCAAAAGTGTCCGGATTAGAAAGTACATCGTCAATTTCTTGCGAGTCTTTATTAGGGTCTAAAGGATTTGCTTTTAAATAAATCCCGGCTTTGTCCAAGATGTTTTTGTACGTAAAAATGGGAGCATTGAAGCGCAACGCGAGCGCAATAGCATCGGAAGTTCTAGCATCAATAATCTCTTCAATTTTATCTCTTTCGCAAATGATACTGGAATAGAAAACACCGTCTACTAATTTATGAATAATGACTTGTTTGACTATGATATCAAAACGTTCTGCGAAGTTTTTGAACAAATCATGAGTCAAAGGACGTGGTGGTTTTATTTCTTTTTCCAAGGCAATGGCGATGGATTGAGCTTCAAAAGCACCAATGACAATGGGTAATTTTCTTTCACCATCAACCTCATTCAAAATCAAAGCGTAGGCTCCGTTTTGAGTTTGACTGTATGAAATTCCTTTTATAGATAATTTGACTAAGCTCATAATTGTTTTGATGGAAAAGTACAACGTACTTTTTTTTAATAAAAAGTAAGTGGCATTTTGAGTAAAAAAAATGCTACTTAAAAGCAAAGATACAAATATCTTGATTTAAGTAGCATTTTAAATAATGTAATGATTTATTTTCCTTATTAATTCTGAGCTTTGAAAGCTTTGAATTTTTCAATTAATTGTGGAACAATTTCAAACGCATCTCCTACAATTCCGTAGTCAGCCACTTTGAAAAATGGTGCTTCTGGATCGCTGTTGATAACCACTTTTACTTTAGAGGAGTTGATTCCTGCAATGTGTTGTATTGCTCCAGAAATTCCAATTGCAATATAAAGGTTTGTCGCTACCGGTTTCCCAGTTTGTCCTACGTGTTCTCCGTGAGGTCTCCATCCTAAATCAGAAACTGGTTTTGAACAAGCCGTTGCAGCTCCAAGAACTGTAGCTAATTCCTCTACCATTCCCCAATTTTCTGGACCTTTTAATCCACGACCAGCCGAAACTACAATATCAGCATCAGCTATGGAAACTTTTCCTGAAACTTTTTCAACCGATTCTACTTTTACACCAAAATCATTATCTCCAATGGTTGGGTTAAAATCCTCCTCCGTTAATGTTGAAGGTGTTTCAAAAATTCCATAAGAGTTTTTAGCAAGTCCAAGTACTTTTACTTCTGTTGCGATTTCAGTAATATTGAATGCTTTGTTGGAGAACGCCGTTCTTTTTACCTGAAAAGGAGCAGTTGAAAGTGGTAATCCAACCACATTTGATGCATATCCAGCTTCTAAAGCTACTGAAACAAGTGACGAAAGGTAAATACTATCCGTTGTAGATGAAAGCAAAACTAATTTTACGTTTTCTTTTTCTGCGGCTTGTTTGATGACATCAGCGTAAGCTTTTGCTGTAAATCCTGATAATTTATCGTTGTTTACTTTTAAAACTTTGTCTACTCCATATTTTGATAATTCCGAAACATCTCCTGCATTTACCGTTACAGCAGTAACCGTTGTTCCTAACGTTTCAGCTACTTTTTTCGCATAAGAAGCTAGTTCGAATGCTACTTTCTTGAATTTTCCTTCTGCGTATTCCGCGTATATTAATATTGACATGATGTATTTGTTTAAAGTTTAAAATTTCAGGTTTAAAGTTCGTCTCTCAACACTGAATATTCTAAACAAGTTACTAAATTACTTTCGCTTCGTTATGTAATAAATTGATCAATTCATCTAAATTATCAGCTGAAATTAATTTTACAGCTGTTTTAGGAGTTGGTTTTTCAAATTTGACTGCTTTTGTATTTACATCAGCGTCTACTGGCTCTAGAATGGTCAGGACTTTAGATCTTGCCGTCATAATTCCTCTCATATTTGGAATTCGCAAGTCTTTTTCTTCTACCAATCCTTTTTGTCCACCAATAATTAATGGTAAAGTAGTGGCAACAGTTTCTTTTCCACCGTCAATTTCACGAACTGCTTTTACATTTGTTCCATCAACAGTTAGACTCGTACAAGAATTAAGGAAATTGTATCCTAAGATTCCGGCTATCATTCCAGGAACCATTCCGCCATTATAGTCTAGAGATTCTTTTCCAGCTATAATTACATCGTAACCTCCGTTTTTAATGACTTCAGCAAGTTGTTTGGCAACGAAAAATCCATCAGTAGGCGTTGCGTTCACACGAATGGCTTCGTTAGCACCTATAGCTAATGCTTTTCTTAAAGTAGGTTCGGTTTCTGGTCCTCCAACATTCACAACAGTTACCGTTGCGCCTTGTTGTTCTTGAAACCAAATCGCACGTGTCAATCCAAATTCATCATTTGGGTTAATTACGTATTGTACGCCAGTGGTATCAAATTCAGAATCACCATTGACAAAGTTAATTTTTGAAGTAGTATCAGGAACGTGACTGATGCAAACTAATATTTTCATAAGTATATATTTTAGTATTCTTAATTTCTTTTACAAATTTAAAATATTAATTTGAATAATATACTATGCATGCATAATATTTTTTGGTAACTACTACGTTTTCGTAGCATTACAGTTTAAATTTGATATTTAGAAGATAGTTGTTTTGACCCCTATAAAACAAGAGTATTATTCTAAATTTCGATTTTTAATTACGCTGTTAATTTTTTCATCATTATTAAGTGTTTATCAGAGTT
>NZ_JADOVC010000014.1:0-99608 GCF_015751645.1 Flavobacterium sp. CG_9.1 | reverse complement strand
CCCATCTCTTTGCGAACCGCCGAATACGTGACCCGTACGTTCGGTGGTGTGAGAGGCGCACTCCGTCAGTTACTGGCGGAGCCGTCTACTCGATTATAAGCCGTTTTAAGGTTATTAATGAATTCCCCGATATGACTTGCAAAATCGGAGATATTATTGAATTACCATCTAATGAATGGATATATTCTGACGGTAGCTATTGTGAAGATAAATATTTTGAAACATGGAGTCATATATTTGAGCGGGTAAATGGCTTATAACTAGTATATATGCGCTACGCAGTAGCGCTTATCTACCCAAATTTGGGTGTATAGGCGCTACTGCGTAGCGCATTGTTGACAAATATATAAATAATAAATTTAGTACAAATCATCAAATGGGCTTTTTATTTGTTGAATACTTTTTGTACTAACATGAGTGTATATTTCAGTTGTTTTGCTACTGTTGTGACCCAGTAATTCTTGTATGTATCTTAAATCAGTTCCGTTTTCCAGCAGATGAGTTGCGTAACTATGGCGCAACCAGTGTAATGTTACAGGTTTTGTTATTCCTGCTTTTTGTAATGCTTGTTTTAGTACTTGTTGCAAGCTGCGACTGTCATAAGCATGACCTTTTTGTTGTCCTTCAAATAAATATTTTTCAGGTTTAAATAAAGTGTAATAGTCACGCAGCAAATGTAAGATCTTAGGACTCAAAGGTACAATTCTGTCTTTCTTGCCTTTGGAGTTTTTGAGCAGTACGATATTTCTTTTGGAGTCAATATGTACGGGTTCCAGTGCCAATAATTCACCACAACGCAAACCACAACTGTAAATCAACGAAAGCATCATTTTATGTTTTATATTGCTGTGTGCTTCTAAAATTAATTTCACTTCTTCTTTACTTAATACATTTGGTAATAGTTTAGAACGTTTTGGTCGATGAATTTTTTCAATTTCTATTTTGGTTTCACGAACGGTCTTAAAATATAATTTGATGGCGTTTACGATTTGGTTTTGGTAGGAAGCAGATAAGTTGTTTTTTAGTATGTAGTCATTAGTGTACATGATTACATCATCATTTGATATTTCTTGGATTGCTTTTTCTCGATAAAAAACCAAAAACGATTTTAATGCTTCGCTGTATGTTCTTATAGTGCTGGGACTATATCTTTTTGAGGATAGCCATTGTGTGAACTTTTCTATCTGTGCTATGCCTTCTAGAGAGGGTACGGTGTGCGATGCTGGCTTTATTTTAAATCGCAATCGGTTATTTTCTGTATCAGGCAAATGCCAAGCTACTAGGGTTTGGCTCCATCGTGCGTCGTCAATTTGTTTGATTCGGGTGATGAATTCGATATTTTTTTCGAAATAAACGGCTATTCGTTTTTCGTTTTTGTGTGTGAGGAGTTTTGCAGACCAGTTCATATGGAGCGAATTAAAAAACTAAAGATATTGATTTTTAATCTAGTAGCGGGAGCTGCTTAATTGTTTACGGTAAATAGATTGAGTTATGGTTGTTTACCATATAAGTCATATAAGTTTTGTGTTTGGTGTTTTTAATTGTTTATCCTATAAGTCATGTAAGTTTTTGTTGTATTCTTTAGGTTTAGAAAACGCCATATAAGGTGTTGCGCTTATATGACTTATATGTTTTTAATTATTTATCCTATAAGTCATGTAAGTTTTATGTTTATTGATTAGAGTGAGAAAAAAGACAATGTACGGTGTTGCGCTTATATGGCTTATATGTTTTTAATTATTTAACATATAAGTCATGTAAGTTTTATGTTTATTGATTAGGTTTAGAAAGAGGCAGTGAATAGTGTTACGCTTCTATGGCTTATATGACTTATATGTTTTGAGATTTTTTATACTATAAGTCATGTAAGTTTTTTGTTGTATCGTTTAGGTTTAGAAAGCGCCATGTACGGTGTTGCGCTTATATGACTTATATGTTTTGAGATTTTTATCCTATAAGTCATGTAAGTTTTAGGTTTGTTGTTGTGTATTGTATGGTGTACTGAAATGCTTTGGTATTTTTTTTAGCCCTGATGGCAGTGAAAATCCTCTGGCTAGGGATGGCTATTTTTTTTCTGGCTGCAAAGAGCGACCATCGGAAGCTCCTTTGCCGCCTTGAAAAAAAAGCCACCCCAGGCAGAGATTGCAACGAACAGCAGGATTAGCTCCTAAAATGTCATCTTGTCAGATTTTTTTACGCCAATTTTAACATAAACTGACAATTTATTAGTGGGTTTTGTATTGGCACAAAGATTGACTTATCGACTTCGAGTCATTAAAACTAGTATACAATAAAATTAAATATATTTAAAATGGGTAAAATAATCGGAATTGATTTAGGTACGACCAACTCTTGTGTTTCTGTAATGGAAGGTAATGAAGCAGTTGTTATTCCTAATGCAGAAGGAAAAAGAACAACTCCATCTATCATCGCTTTTGTTGAAGGTGGGGAAATTAAAGTAGGAGATCCTGCTAAAAGACAAGCGGTAACTAATCCAACTAAGACTATTGCTTCTATCAAACGTTTTATGGGACGTGGTTTTGGTGAAGTTTCGGCTGAAGCAAAAAGAGTTTCATACAAAATTGTAAAAGGGGACAACAATACACCACGTGTGGATATTGATGGTCGTTTATACTCTGCTCAAGAATTGTCAGCTATGACACTTCAAAAAATGAAAAAAACTGCTGAAGACTATTTAGGTCAAACAGTTACGGAAGCGGTTATTACGGTTCCTGCTTACTTTAATGATGCACAACGTCAAGCTACGAAAGAAGCGGGTGAAATTGCAGGTCTTAAAGTAATGCGTATTATCAACGAGCCTACAGCAGCTGCACTTGCTTATGGTTTAGATAAAAAAGGAAAAGATCAAAAAATTGCTGTTTACGATTTAGGAGGAGGTACATTTGATATTTCTGTTCTTGAATTAGGAGACGGAGTTTTTGAAGTATTGTCTACAAACGGAGATACTCACTTAGGTGGAGATGATTTTGACCATGAAATTATTGACTGGTTAGCTGCTGATTTCTTAACGGAAGAAGGTATTGACTTGCGTTTAGATCCAATGTCTTTGCAACGTTTAAAAGAAGCTGCTGAGAAAGCAAAAATTGAATTGTCTTCTTCTGCGGAAACTGAAATCAACTTACCGTACGTAACGGCTACAGCTTCAGGACCAAAACACTTAGTTAAAAAATTAACTAGAGCACAATTTGAAAAATTAACTGACGCATTAGTAAAACGTTCTATGGCACCAGTTGCTAAAGCGCTTAAGGATGCTAATTTAACAGTTTCTGATATTGACGAAGTGATCCTTGTAGGAGGTTCTACTCGTATGCCAAGAATTGCTGAAGAGGTTGAAAAATTCTTTGGTAAAAAAGCGTCTAAAGGAGTAAACCCTGATGAAGTTGTTGCAATTGGAGCAGCTATTCAAGGTGGAGTTCTTTCTGGAGATGTAAAAGATGTATTGTTACTTGACGTTACACCTTTATCTTTAGGTATTGAAACTATGGGTGGAGTTATGACTACATTAATTGAGTCTAATACTACTATTCCAACTAAAAAATCTCAAGTTTTCTCTACTGCTGCAGATTCTCAACCAACAGTTGAATTGCACGTATTGCAAGGCGCTAGAGCAATGGCTGCTGATAACAAAACGATCGGTCGTTTTAACTTAGACGGTATTCCACCAGCACCAAGAGGGGTTCCACAAATTGAAGTAACTTTTGATATTGATGCTAATGGTATCATCAAAGTTTCGGCAACTGATAAAGGAACTGGTAAATCTCACGATATTCGTATCGAAGCTTCTTCTGGATTAACATCTGAAGAAATCGAAAGAATGAAACAAGATGCTGAAGCTAACGCTGAGTCTGATAAAATCGCAAGATCTAGAGCTGAAAAATTGAACGAAGCAGATGGAATGATTTTCCAAACTGAAACGCAATTGAAAGAACTAGGAGCTAAATTATCTGACGATAACAAAGTGGCAGTAGAATATGCATTGACTGAATTGAGAATGGCACACCAATCTCAAGACATTCCTGCAATTCAAACGGCTCTTGACAACATCAACGGTGCTTGGAAAAAAGCAACTGAAGCGATGTATGCTCAAGGTGAACAAGGTCAAGGGGATGCACAACCTCAAGGGGATGCAGCTCAAGGAGACAATGTTGAAGACGTTGAATTTGAAGAAGTAAAATAAGCAGAGAACTCCCGATATATCGGGATGTGAATCGCTTATCCCGATTTTAATCGGGATCTAAATAAGAGAAACCGAGTCAGCAATGGCTCGGTTTTTTTGTGTATTTGTTTTTTTAGGGTTGCTTTCTTGAGTACTAAATAAGTACAAATCGACAATCCTTATAGTAATCGAAATTTGAATAGTGAAAACCGAGTCAGCAATGGCTCGGTTTTTTTTATGCCTCTATTTTGTAGTTTGTTTTGTGCCAAACATTCTTGTGATCACAACTGCATGTGGAAAAGTGATGGCAGCCAAGAAAGAGAAAAATAAAGCATTGAAAAGCTGCTCTTCTCTAAATATAAAATAGATCAGTGCAATCCCTACAATGGAGATGAGCCAGTAAACTCCTGCTGCTCGACAATAGGCAACAAAATAGGTAGTAGAAAAGGAGCCGTTTAAAAACTTAATTTGGTCAATTATAGAAGGAATACTGTGCCATAAAACGAAGTAGATTGCAAAACCCCATATTAGACTGGAAGATTTAAAAAGGATCGCAAAGAGCAGTAAAAAAAAGAATTCTACTAGTAATTTTTTTCTGATTTTTTCTGATTTCCAATAAAAATAGGCGCTTAAGCCTAGGAAAGCACCAACTGAAACCTGCAGTGCTATCCAAAAGTAGGGAAGAGGCACAAGCACATTTGCTATTTTAAAGATGATGTTCTGCACTTGAATGGTGTGAAAATTAAATAACAAGAGCAAAATAACAAATCCGTAAAAAAAGTGGAATAGTAATAGGAGCCAAGTTGGAAAGTCATGTTCTAAATTTTGCCATTGC
This sequence comes from Flavobacterium sp. CG_9.1, assembly GCF_015751645.1. Lineage (NCBI taxonomy): Bacteria > Pseudomonadati > Bacteroidota > Flavobacteriia > Flavobacteriales > Flavobacteriaceae > Flavobacterium > Flavobacterium sp. CG_9.1. The sequence goes on along the minus strand of NZ_JADOVC010000014.1, from coordinate 94,596 downwards.
TGTTCTCCAAAATGATTCGCGCTCACTATGATAAAAAGTAAAAGCGCTACTTGTGGAATAATGTAAAACAAAAATATCCCTGCTAAAACAACCATTACGTAATATGCTAGTATTTTAAATCGAGAATTGGTTTGCTTTATCGTGTTTGTATTTTTAATTAGGAGCAAATCATTTGCGCCATGTAAAATTCCAAAGGTAAAAATCAAAAGGAAACCGGATAGTATTTGCATTTTTGTGGATAAGAAGGAATCCATCCACAATCCGAAAAAGCTAGCTACTATTGCGATATTTGAATAATTTTTCATTTAATTTAATTATTGTTTAAAATTAGGTAAAAAATAATAAACAAAAATGTTTTTTTATCGTTTAGCTTTTCATATATTTGGTTAAACAAAACCATTTAAAATTAATTTTTATGACAAATTTTATGTTTATTTCTGGATTAGTCGGGAAAATGTTACCTACTGATTATGTTGGATTTACTTTTTTTGTAGGCTGTATGGCTATGATGGCTGCATCAGCATTCTTCTTTTTATCATTGAGCCAATTTGATAAAAAGTGGCGAACTTCAGTATTAGTTTCAGGTTTAATTACCTTTATTGCTGCGGTACATTATTTCTACATGAGAGATTATTGGGCTTCATTTGGAGAATCGCCTACTTTCTTTCGTTACGTTGACTGGGTACTAACGGTGCCGTTAATGTGTTTGGAATTTTACCTAATACTAAAAGTAGCGGGAGCCAAACAATCATTACTATGGAAGATGATTATTTATTCTATTGTAATGTTAGTTACAGGTTACATTGGAGAAGTAATTGCTCCAGATAGTGCTGCTTTATGGGGATTCATTTCCGGAGCTGCTTATTTCTTAATCGTGTATGAAATATGGTTAGGTGAAGCATCAAAATTAGCTACAGCAGCTGGTGGAGAAGTGCTTAAAGCACACAAAATTTTATGTTGGTTTGTACTAGTAGGTTGGTCAATCTATCCATTAGGATATATGATGGGAACAACAGGATGGTACAACTCATTTATCCCTGCGGGTAACATCGATGTAGTGTACAACATTGCAGATGCTATCAATAAAATTGGATTTGGTTTAGTAATCTACAGTTTAGCTGTTAAGTCTTCTAAAGATTAATTCCTTTTTTCATCTTTAATTTGAAAACCGAACTAGAAATAGTTCGGTTTTTTTTATGGGTAAAAGTAATATCCGATTTTTCTATTCATTGCAATTCATAGTAAGTAGTTGGACTTATTTATTGCCGTACTATAAAATGAGTGAAATACTATTTAACATAAAAAGTCATGTAAGCATTAAACCTTAAATGACCTTATTATTGCTTAAGTTATCAGTCTTACACAAATGAAACTTTAATGACTTATATGGTAAAAAAAAATACATCATTGTTTTATTCTTATTACTTAGGTTGCTATAATAAGTAATAAATAGAGATTTATATGTTTTCAGGTTTAACATAGTTCACTTGTTATTTTGCACCATTGCACAGGTTTCCATTATACTCACTGTAAAAATGCAACATAATTTAGACGCTTCCAGTATGACAAATAGCAAGAATACAGGCGTACTAATTTTAATTGTGTTGAAAACAAATTATATTGGTATAAAATAATTATGTATCTGATTAATGAAAGTATACATCTGTGAATCTGCGGTAATGAAAATTTCCTGTATCTCAAAATACCCTGGGAGTAGTAGAAATAAAAAAGGAATACTTTCGCCAAAAGTAGTTATGCGATATTACTTAAGATACAAAAAAGGCTTTCCACTCTTGTTCGCCTAATTACTATAGCTATAAATCTGCGAATTTGTAATTAGTTTTTGAGAGTTTTGTTTAGTGTAAAAAAAAAGGGAAAATGTAGTGATACATTTTCCCTTTTTAATTCTATTTAATTATTTTATTTAGGATCTAAAGCTTCACTAATTCTGGATATTAAATCGAGTACGTGATATTTACTCATTCGATCAGTCATTCGAGAAGATGACATTTTCAAATCATTTTTTAGTGCATTCAATTGGCCTCTAGCAATAGATGGTAAGTCCGTTTGAGCTAAGTTAACTCTTCTGGTATTGAAACCATACGTTACGCCCACAGGTACTGATCGCACCGTGGTAGAACCTGGTTTTAGCAGTTCAATCATTTTATCTACATACAATTTTTGTACGTTTCTGCGATACATATCGATAGAACTGTTTCCTTTCAACTCAGAGAAAATTCCTTTATTCAAATCAGTAATCAATTCATCAACAGAATAATTGTCTTTACTGGCTGTAGAAGTTTCTAAAAGGCGCACCATTCGGTCTCCTGCCATCAAACTTGACAAGGTCGCATCTTGCATTCCTTTGATCGCTTCAACACCACTTTCAGGATTTATTTTGGAAAGAATGTTTTGATCCAACAACCATTTTGGCGTAGTGAATAATTGTGTATTCAAGAACGCTACCGCATCTTTTTGGATGCTTTTTGGTACTACTTGAAATTGATTTCCAGACATGTCATAGGTTTTAGGAGAATCATAAATCCCCCCTACGTTTTTAGTAACGTGGCCCATATATCTTCTAAACTGTCCGGTAAGTGCACCATAAAGTTCCTCTAATTCTGAATAACTTTCGCCATCTTCCTTAGACCATTGCAATAAATTAGGAAGGATTCTTTTCAAGTTTTTAATTCCGTATTCAGAAGCGCGCATTGCATTATCACCTATATCTTCTGTTTGATATCTTGGGTCGTAAGGGCTAGATTCAGAACCAAACCACAAGCGATTATTTTTATACGCTTCCTTAGTCATTTCGTTTAAGAATGCTTTTTCTTGCGCTTCAGTCTTAGTGTCTTCAAAATAAGAATAGCCCCATTTGATAGCCCACTTATCATAATCTCCAATTCTTGGAAACAAAGCTGTAACGCCATCTTCTGGTTGTGCTACGTAGTTAAAACGAGCATAATCCATGATTGACGAAGTGTGACCGTTTTTGTCTTGGTAGTCTTTGTCTCTTAGTTTTTCAACTGGAGTGGCTGAACTGGCTCCCATATTGTGACGCAATCCTAAAGTGTGTCCCACTTCATGCGAGGAAACAAATCGGATTAATTCTCCCATTAATTTATCATCAAATTTCTTAGCTCTTGCCGCAGGGTCAACCGCAGCGGTTTGAATCAAATACCAGTTTCTTAAAAGACTCATGATATTGTGGTACCAACCAATGTGGCTTTCTAAAATTTCACCTGTTCTTGGGTCATGAACATTAGGACCATAAGCATTTTGAATTTCGGCGGCAAAATACCGTAGTACAGAGAAACGGGCATCTTCCAAGCTCATTGTTGGATCATTTTCTGGCCAATATTCACCGCGGATTGCATTTTTCCAACCGGCATTTTCGAAAGCAACCTGCCAATCGTCAATACCTTGTTTGATGTACTTTTTCCATTTTTCTGGAGTAGCCGGATCAATGTAGTACACAATAGGTTTCAAAGGCTCAATCAATTCCCCCATTTTTTGTTTTTGGGCATCTTCAGGAGATTTTGGTTCTAAGCGCCATCTTACCGCAAAGACTTTGGTATCTGATTTTTGAGATTCTTCTTCAAACACACCATATTGATTGGCAAAATAACCTACACGCGCATCAAAAGCTCTTTTACGCATCGGATTTTTTGGCAATAAAATCATGGAAGTATTCATTTCTACAGTAAGTACTCCAGCATCTAAAGCCGATGGCAAATCAACTCCAATTTTTGGTGTTGGCGAAGTATTTATTTTTGGAGGGGTTGTAGTAAAGGTTTTTACACTTCTAATTTCAGTATTGATCGGGAAACTACTTACTTTTGAAATAAACGATCGGTCTTTTTGAAACGCTTGAATGTTTAATAGTTGTTTCTTTATTGGATCCAAAGAAAAAGTTTGCACATCAGCATCAAAAGTGGTAGCTAAGTCGACCACATAACCAGTAATTTTTCCAGCTTCATCTTTTTTATAGGCCAGCACGTCATAATTACCAATGATTGGATCCGAAGTTGAATTCTTAACCGCTTGAGCCAATGGTTTATCTGCATCTGGAGACATAATCACATAGGTGATAGAGCGCAGCAGGATATTGTTATTTAATCCTTTTTCCCAGCGAACCACTTGTCTGTTGATTTCTTCTCCACCAAAGATTCCTCCGCCGGCAGGAGTTTTAGAATAACGGGTGATGGTCATCATTTCACTTCCTAAAATAGAATCTGGAATTTCAAAAAGGTATTTGTTGTCAATTTTATGAACATCAATCAAACCTTTTTGGGTAACAGCACTCGAATCAATTACTTTCTTATACGGTTTAGGTTCTTTTTTGGCATCACTTGCCTTAGTATCTACTTTGGCAACGGCATTTTTATCTGCTTTTCTCTTTTTTCTGCTTTGAGCAAAGGTCTCTGGAGCGGAAAAAATCAACAGAAATACAATAATTAGGGTTAGTTTTTTTTTAAGCATGTAGTTCTACATAAAATGGTTAATAATTAGTTTTTAGCATATAAAGAAGAGAATCTTCTATTTATATACCATTAATCCTCAAATCTATTGATATATTTTGAAAAATATACCGTTTGAAAATTCAATTTCAAATAATTAACATAAATTAACATTCGTTGAAAAGGATTGTTTTGCTTATTTTACATGATTTTTCTCAGCATGAAGCGACTTATTTCTGCTTATTTTTGTCGCTACAATTGCAAATCAAAAACGTGTTCGTGACCGCAGGAGCTTCAAAGTGGACCAGCTGCGGTACATTTGAAAAAGATTTTTTGTAATATTACTTCATAAATCAGTTGGAATGAGAAAAATTAAGTACAAAAAAGGAAAGAAATTACAACCCTATAATCTGGAGTATACTGGAATTCATAAAACTAAGGATTCAGAGATTCAATTGTTCGTTTATGATGATTTGAACTTATCAGAGTACGAAGATTTTAAAGTGTCTAATCTAGATAAGTATATAGACGGTCAAAAAACAAATTGGATTAATATTCATGGATTAAATAATGTAGAGTGGTTAAAATCGATAAGCGCTTATTTTAAAATCGATAACTTCATGTTGGCCGATATTATGAATACGGTACGAAGAACCAAACTGGAGGAATCACATGAATTTTTATTTTTCAATATAAAATCAATATTGCCTACGGAAAACTCCGATAATATTAATGTGGAGCAAATCAGTTTTCTGTTAAAAGAGGGGGTTTTAATTTCTTTTCAGGAAAAAAGAAGTGATTTTTTTACCCACATTCGGGAGCGAATTCGCACCCATTCTGGACTAGTGAGAGAAAAGAAAGCAGATTATTTATTGTACGTTCTGCTGGATGCTATCATGGAAAATTTTTACATTACGTTAGAAAATGAAGAGGATAAGCTAGAGGAGTTAATCAATCTAAGCAAGCAGAGCCCAGATCCCGAAATTCTCGAACGGATTGAGAAGCACAGGGATAATTTTAATTTTTTGAAGCGGTCCATTATTCCGCTTCGGGATTCCTTGTATGACATCAAAAGCATTAAGGATGACAATGTTTTTAATGCGATGGAAAGTGATACTTTTAGCTTTTTTGCCCGCTTGCATCAAAAGAGTTTAGAACTTTTAGAGCAAATAGAATCAGATATGGGTTCCTTGGAGAGTGCTTCTAATTTCTATTTCTCGGCACAAACGCATAAGATGAATGAGATTATGAAAACGTTGACCATTGTTTCTGCTATATTTATTCCACTTACTTTTATAGTGGGAGTTTACGGAATGAATTTTGAATACATGCCAGAACTCAAGCGGCATTACGGTTATCATACGGTCATGGGTGCTATGTTTTTAATAGTAGTTGGAATGATTATTTACTTTAAAAAACGCCGTTGGTTTTAATAGCGATCATTCAAAATATTCAATTTTTGGAATTAAATAAAAAATAAAAAAATGAACAAGGCCATTTATATAGCGACAAGCGAGCAAAATAGCGGTAAGTCGATTATCACACTAGGACTAATGAGCATGCTAATTGGTAAAACTGCCAAGGTGGGCTATTTTAGACCTATAATTGAAGATATTGAAGAAGGAGGATTTGACAATCACATTGAGACGGTGATTGGCCATTTTGGTTTAGATATCGCATTTGAAGATGCTTTTGCTATTACGAAAAGTAAGCTAATCAAGAAAAAAAATAAAGGAAAAATAGGGGAGGTTCTTGATTTGATTATTGAAAAATATAAAAAACTTGAGGAACGATTTGACTTTGTTTTGGTCGAAGGAACTGGCTTCAGCGGAGAAGGAACCGTGATCGAATTAGATATGAATGTGCTGATTGCTAAAAATTTGGGAATCCCAACCATTATTGTTGGATCTGGAGTAGGTAAAACCTTAGAGGAACTCTTGGACAGTTTGTATCTCGCCTATGATTCTTTTAAAGTGAAAGATGTAGAGGTTTTGGCCGTAATTGCCAATAAAGTGCAGCATGAAAATATAGACATAGTCACAACTGGCCTACGAAAAAGTTTGCCTGAAAGCGTGTTGGTAAATGCGATTCCTTTGATCCACAATTTGAATAATCCAACAGTTCAAGAAATTGTTAAGGAGCTGGATGCAAAAGTACTTTTTGGCGAAGCCCACCTAAACAATCAAACAGGAAATTTTAGTGTAGGCGCGATGCAGTTGCGAAATTATTTACTGCACTTAAAAGAAAACAGTCTGGTAATTACTCCGGGCGATAGAGCCGATATTATTTTGGGAGCTTTACAAGCAAATGAGTCGGCTAATTATCCTACTATTTCTGGGATCGTTTTAACAGGGAATATTGTGCCTGAAGTCAGTATTCTCAAGCTTATTGAAGGTCTTTCGACCATTGTGCCTATTATTGCAGTAGAAGAAGGAACGTATTATATTACCAATAAAATAGGTTCTATTAAATCTAAAATTTACGCAAACAACAAGCAGAAGATTGAAATTTCGATTACTACTTTCGAAAAATATGTGGACTTAGACAACTTAGCTGAAAAATTAATCACTTTTGAAGCAGAAGGAATGACACCCAAAATGTTTCAATATAATTTGGTAAAAAGAGCGAGACAGCATAGAAAACATATTGTGTTGCCAGAAGGCAATGACGACAGAATCATAATGGCAGCTTCCCGTTTATTAGAGATGGATGTAGTCGATATTTCTATCATTGGAAATAAAAAACAAATAGAAAGTAAGGTCGCAGAGTTGGGCTTGTTTTTTGACTTTTCCAAAGTAGAAATCATCAATCCCATAGCATCTGAGCATTATGACGATTATGTAAATACGTATTATGAGTTGCGAAAAGCCAAAAATGTAACCTTGGGAATGGCGAAAGATTTGATGGAAGATGTTTCGTATTTTGGAACGATGATGGTGTATAAAGGCCACGCAGACGGAATGGTTTCTGGAGCGGCACATACCACGCAACACACCATTTTACCTGCGCTGCAATTCATTAAAACAAAACCGAATTCCTCTGTAGTTTCATCTATATTTTTCATGTGTTTAGAGGACAGGGTTTCTGTTTTTGGAGATTGCGCCATTAATCCTAATCCTACCGCGGAGCAATTGGCTGAAATCGCTATTTCCTCAGCAGATTCTAGTTTGGCTTTTGGAATTGAACCAAAAATCGCCATGCTTTCCTATTCATCTGGTTCATCCGGAAAAGGCGATGAAGTAGACAAAGTGCGAACAGCTACTGAAATAGTGCGGAAAAAACGCCCCGATTTAAAAATTGAAGGTCCTATTCAATACGATGCTGCCGTTGATATGGCCGTTGGAAAAAGTAAATTACCCAATTCAGAAGTGGCAGGACAAGCGAGTGTTTTGATTTTTCCGGATTTAAATACAGGAAATAATACCTATAAAGCGGTACAAAGAGAAACAGGTGCGCTGGCAATTGGTCCAATGTTGCAAGGATTGAACAAACCGGTAAACGATTTGAGCCGCGGTTGTACGGTAGATGATATTATAAATACAGTCGTGATTACGGCCATTCAAGCACAGGGATTGTAAAGAGGCACTAAGGTTCTAAGTGACTAAGGGCCTTAGTGTCTTTGGATCTTAGAACCGTAAAAAAATTAAAAAATAAATGAAAATAGTAATTATAAACTCAGGCAGTTCGTCTATAAAATACCAGTTAATCAGTATGCCGGCAAACGAAGTGATTTGTTCAGGGATGATTGACAGAATAGGATTGGAAACTTCGAATTTAACGTATGTAACGGATACGACTAAATTAGAAGAAAACGTGCCTATTGCAAACCATAAAATTGGATTAGAAAAAATTGCCCAACTCTTACTGGATGAAACAGTTGGAGTGATTACAAGCACCGCAGAAATTGATGCCGTTGGACATCGTGTCGTTCATGGAGGAAGTGCATTTTCTAATACGGTAATTATTACTGCTGCAGTCAAGGATAAAATTAGACAGCTTTTTGAATTAGCTCCTTTGCATAATCCTGCAAATTTAGAAGGAATAATTGTGGCGGAAGCGATTTTTAGTGGAGCCAAACAAGTGGCTGTTTTTGATACGGCCTTCCACCAAACTATTCCAGTTGTGGCCCACAAATATGCAATACCCAATTACCTTTTGACAGAAAATAAAATACGCGTATATGGTTTTCACGGAACGAGTCACAAATATGTTTCGGAAAATGCGATTCAGTATTTAAAGCAAAATTCTTTAAATAAAGGGTCTAGAATTATCACGATCCATTTAGGAAATGGTTGCAGTATGACCGCGATAAAAGATGGGAAAAGCATCGATCATACGTTGGGTTTTGGTCCAATGAACGGATTGATTATGGGAACCCGAAGCGGAGATCTAGATCAATCCGTGATTTTTTACTTGGTCAATACATTAGGGTACTCGCTTGAAGCCGTGAATACGATGTTGCAAAAACAGAGCGGAATGCTGGGACTTACCGGCTACAGCGATTTAAGAGACATAGAAGCCAATGCGGAAAATGGAAATGCCGATTGTCAGTTGGCTTTGGCGATGAATGCCTACCGTATAAAGAAATATATTGGATCCTACACCGCAGTTTTAAATGGATTAGACGCTATTATTTTTACGGCGGGAATTGGAGAAAATTCTTCTTATATCCGGAAATTAGTGTGTACGGATATGGACTATTTCGGAATAAAATTGGATGAGTCCAAAAATGAAATTCGGTCCAAGGCTATTCGAGAAATCAATACCGAGGATTCTAAAACTAAAATATTAGTAATTCCTACCAATGAAGAAATCGAAATTGCCAATCAGGTTTTTGAATTGCTAACGACTTAATAAATGCAATAGTACTAAAAAAGCTTCTCTAACCAGAAGCTTTTTCTGGCTCTATATTTAATAAATCTGTTTATATTTGGACATAAAATACCCTATTTTGAAAGTAAAAATTGCCCTCTTCTTCCTCTTATATTTTAGCTCCTTGCCCTTTTATTCGCAAGAGTTGCTTCCGTTTGTTGAAAATTATAACAAATCAAATTATCAAGGTGATAATCAGATCTGGAGTGTAGCACAAGGGAATGATAGCGCAATGTACTTTGCTAATAATTATTACTTACTGCGGTATGATGGGGTAAAATGGGAGAAATATAGTTTGCCAAACAAAACCATAATTCGTTCCGTAATGGTCGATGGGGATCGTATTTATACAGGTTCGTATAAAGAATTTGGCTATTGGACCCGAAAAAAAGGAAAGATGATTTATGTCTCTATTTCTGATAAAACAAAGGTTTTTGATGATAGTGATAATGAAGAAATTTGGAAGATATTTAAATTCAAAGGTAAAATTTACTTTCAATCGTTTAACGGACTTTTTTTGTATGATGGAAAAGTAATACAGAAAAATAAATTCCCTTTTCTGGTTTCGTATTGTTTTGTGGTAGACAATCAATTATTAGTAGCTTCAGTAGAAAAAGGAATTCATAGAATGAATGGTGCCGCATTTGAAAAAATTCCAGGATGGTCCATCTTAGAAAATAACGTAATTCATGCTATTGAAAAATTCCAAAATAAAATCTATTTTTTTACCAAAAAAAATGGTGTTTATGTAGCAGAAAACGGAGTTCTTAAACCTTGGAATAGTACTCTAAATCCAATTTTGAAAGCAGCTAACATCAATGTTGCGGCCTTCATTAAAAACAATAAATTAGTTATAGGAACGGCTAATAAAGGGGTTTATATTTTTGATTTAAACACGAATTCATATCAAAATATCAATCGGAATAATGTCTTGATGAACAACTCCATTTTGAGTATTGGTTTAGACAAAGAGAATGACTTATGGTTGGGATTAGACAATGGAATTGCTCATATTGAGGTTAATTCTCCTATTTCTATCTTTTACGATAATTCAGGTGTTTTAGGATCGGTTTATTCTGTTGCAAGTACGTCAAAAGGCTATTTGATGGCTTCTAACCATGGGATTTTTAAATATGAAGACAAGCAACTTTCCTTAATACCGGATACGCAAGGACAAGCTTGGAATATCAGTAAATTAAATGATAAATACTTGATAGGTCATAATGAAGGGACTTTTCTTTACGATAATGGCGTGTTTTCTAAACTAAGTACTATAAATGGAGGGTGGAATGTAACCAAAAGCAGCATTAATAATTCGTATTTGCAAGCAACTTACAGCGGCGTATTTATTTATAAGGATGTGAATAATTTGAATCAAAATATAGTAATAAAGGGAATTTTAAAACCGATAAAATATGTTGCTCAAAACCGAAAAAATGAAATATGGGCTGCGGATAATAATAGAGGTTTGTATCGAATTCTTTATAATGATGCGTACGAAACAACTGCTTTAAAGAATGTAACGCAAAGCAGCAAAATTAAGAATGATTTTGGGGTGAAAATATTTGAGTTTAGAAATGAGATTCTATTTTTAATCAATAAGTTATGGTACACTTATAATTCCATCACTAACCAATTAGAAGAAAATGAATTGTTTAATGCAAACTTTAAAAATGTATCAAATATCGTATCCATTGATGAAAATCACTTTCTACTACTACAAGAAGGGCTTTTATATACTATTTATGCTAAAGGGAATAAATTTGTTCGCAACATTATCCAAGAGAAATATTATAGGGGTAAAATTATCAATGACAATTTAAAAGTATTCAAATACAAAAACAATTATTTGTTAAATCTGGATGATGGTTTTATTTCGCTGCAATTAAAAGAGGTAAATAAGAGTGATTCTAAAATTAGGATTGAAGCTTTTGTGAACGACGTTTTGGTTCCAAATAAATCTAAAATCCCTTATAATTCTGAATTACAGTTGCATGTATTGTCTGGTGTTTTTGGAGCAGCAAGACCTAATTTATTTTATAAAATAAGCGGAACAAAAGAATTTATTCCTGTAAGCGAAGGATTGATTGTTTTAAATAATTTAAATAGTGGCTCTGCAGAGATTAGCTTTTATCTTCATGATGGACTTAATTATGACTTGCTTTCTAATTTCCAGTTTATTGTGGCCAAGCCTTGGTATTTTTCGCTTTGGATGATTGCATTGTATCTAACTGTTATCGGTTTGATTTTGTATCTGTATTACAAATGGAATAAAATGCGATATGTTCAAAAGTTAGCGTTGCGAGATGAAGAATTAAAGCATCAAAAGAAAATTCTCGAAATGGAATTAAAGGCTGATAACGAATTGAATATTCAGGAATATGAGAAACATATTTTAGAATTAGAATTGCAATCCAAATCCTCAGAAGTAGCAGGAAAGTCACTATCAATTGCAAAGCAAAGTGAAATGATAGAGAATATTCAAGGAATTTTAGATTCGGATATGGATTTCAATAAATTGAAAAGTGAAATTAAAAAAGTCATTAAAATTAATGCTGTCAACAAACATGAATGGGAAACATTTGAGACAAATTTGAACCAAATTCATAATGAATTCATCATTCATCTTTCTAAAAAATATCCGGCTCTCACCTCAAAGGATATTAAGCTTTGTATTTACTTAAAAATGAATCTTTCATCTAAAGAAATTGCACCCATGATGAATATTTCTTTCAGAGGAGTGGAGTTGCATCGCTATCGTTTGCGTAAGAAATTGAACCTTACTCAAGAAGAAAATCTTTCTAAATTTTTATTAACGATATAAAAGACGCGTTATTTTTATTGATACGTTATTAAATAACCTCTTTTGTTGTGAAATCCTAGTACATCATTACTACATCATACAGTCATGATACAGCACACTTGTGTGGTCGTTAGCTCCCATAAAACATTGATTTATTGTCTTATTTTACAATTTTGATGTAATTATGTAGTAATTTCATTTAACTAACTATAACGTTGTAATTATCTACTTTGGCTGTAATTAATTTAACAAATTATTAATATATGAGAAATATTATTTTTAGCTTTTTAGCACTCCTATTGCTTCCAGCCTACATGTCTGGTCAAGTAATTAAGGGAAAAGTAGTGGATAAGGTAGGGTTAGGAATTCCTGGAGCAATTATTATTGCAACTGAATCTAAAACTTCTGCTGATACTGATTTTGATGGTAATTTTGATATCAATGCCAAAATCGGTGAGGTATTAAAAATAAGTATGCTCGGTTTCGAAGCTATTTCTGTTACAGCAACTGACGGGGTAATGAATATAACATTAAGCGATTCAAAGGATACTGAATTGAAAGAGGTTGTTATTATTGGGTATGGATCTCGAAAAAAATCAGATAATACAGGTTCAATTTCACAACTTTCCGCATCGGATATCACCAAAACGAAAGTACTGAATGCCACGCAAGCGATTCAAGGAAAAGCAGCAGGTGTTCAAGTTATTGGAACTGATGTGCCAGGTGCCTCTCCTTCACTTATCATTAGAGGTATTGGTACGTATGGTGCTGATAGAACACCATTATATGTTGTGGATGGTATTCCTACCAAAAATATTAATAATTTAAATTCAAATGATATTGCGTCTTTTGATATTTTAAAAGATGCTTCATCATTAGCAATTTATGGTAATCAAGCGGCTAATGGAGTAGTTATTATCACTACTAAAAAAGGAAAAGGAGACAGAACGACGGTTGAATATGATGGTTTTTACGGGGTTCGTACACCGCTAAAAACAGTTAAAATGGCTGGTTCTAATCGGTTTGCTTATTACTCTGATGTGGCAGAACAAAACACTAGATTTTCAACAGATCAACGTTATAATACGAATTGGTTTGATGAAATTACTAGATTAGGAATGTATTCGTCTAATAATTTATCCATTTCTGGTGCATCTGAAAAAATCAATTATTTATTCAGTTTGAATTATTATGACGAAAAAGGTGTTTTAGACGGATTGGATTTTAATCGTTTTACTTTTAGAAATAATAACGATTACAAGCTTTCGGATAAACTAAAAATCACTCAAACTTTAAGTGGTTCGATATCTAAGTCTACGCCAAAGCCATTATCTGCTTTTACTTCGGCTTACAAACAATCGCCTTTGGTACCAGTGCGTTATGACAATGGAAGATGGGGAATGCCAATTATTGGGGCTGATGGACAAGCTTCAACTACTGGATCTTTATTTAATAACGTTGGAAATCCTGTAGCTCAATTAAACTATTTTACCGAGGAACAAAAAAATCTATTGCTACAGGGAAGTATTGGACTGGAATACAAAATTTTTGAAGAATTAAAATTCACATCTAGAGTTGGATTGGAGTACAATACTTTTAAAAGATTTTCTTATACGCCTACACGTGAATTATGGTTGGCAGCAGATCCTTCAAGAGATGTGGCTAATTACTCGGCTTCAGAGCCAATAAATGAATTGGTAACTGGAAGAAGCGATTACTTTAACTGGAATTTTGATAATTTCTTGACGTACAATAAAAAGTTTGCCGATATTCATGATGTTGAAGTAACATTAGGTATGTCAGCTCAAGAATTTGGAAGCCGTGAAGAATTAGAAGTAAGAGGCAGAAACGTACCTGAAAACTCTAATTATTGGAGTTTAAATTTGTCTAATGCTCCTTCTAATAATCTTGTAACACGACACGTTATTGGAAATCAAAGAAATTTAATTGGGTATTTTGCTCGATTTCAATATACATTAATGGAAAAATACCTTTTCACGGGTACGATTCGTAGAGATGGTTCTTCACAATTTGGTTCCGATAATAAATGGGGTAATTTCCCGTCATTTGGTTTAGGATGGGTTCTTTCAAAAGAGGGCTTCCTTGCAGAAAGTAAAACAATTAATTTCTTAAAACTACGAGGTGGTTGGGGAAGATTAGGGAATCAAAATGTTCCTATTAACCAACAAACTTTTAGTTCTGGTGCTGGATTAGGATATGATTTTGGAGGTTCACTTTATTCAGGAACAACTATTGGTGCATTTATTGACCCTACTTTGGGTTGGGAAATTACGGATGAGGCTTCTGTTGGTTTAGATTTTAAAGCTATAGAAAACAAATTATCTGGATCATTTGATTGGTATGATAAAAATACATCTAATGTAATACTTAATGTTACTCCACCGCTTACAGTGGGTACAGGAGCTACTCCAGCTCATGCCGGTGAAATCTCTAATACTGGATTTGAAGTTTCGTTGCGTTGGGATGATAACATCAATGATGATTTAAAATATTGGATTGGTGCCAATTATTCGAATAATAAAAATGAAGTTTCAAAAGTATACAATCCATTAGCCATTAGACAAAATGGAGGTTCCATTAACAACGGTCAGTTTACAAAACGATTGGAAGTAGGAGAACCTTTGGGAAGTTTCTATTTGTTTGAAGTAGCGGGTTACGATGCGAATGGTAATTTCACTTATTTTGATCAAGATGGCGGAATTACTTCTAATCCAGTGGAAACAGATAGAAAATTCTTTGGGTCTTCATTACCAACGTATTATTATGGTATGAATTTAGGTTTTGAATACAAAAACATTGATTTTTCAGTTGACGGTTACGGAGTAGGCGGAAACAAAGTGTATAACGGTAAAAAAGCACAACGTTTTGGTAACGAAAATATTGAAGCCAGTATAGCTACTGATTTTTGGACTCCATCAAATACTACTGCTGGAAATCCGGCACCGTTTAATTCAGTTCCATTATCTTCAGATTACTATTTAGAATCAGGAGCTTTCCTTAGAGTAAACAACATTACTTTAGGATACACATTACCTAAAATGACAAAATCTGTTTCTTCAGTTCGTATTTATGCAAGTGCTATAAATCCATTTATATCTCAAAAATTCACCGGATATTCTCCAGAATTGAATAATGATGGTGATCCAATGGGACTGCAAGGAATTGAGTTAGATGCTTATCCGACATTGAGTTCTTTCATTATTGGTGCTAACGTAAAATTTTAATAAGATGAAAAAAATATTTATACCCATAACTTTAGTAGCTGTAGCGCTGCTTTCTAGTAATTGTTCCAATGATTTTATTGAAGTCGCTCCCACAGAAAACATTGCCGAAGCCGATTTGCTAACAATCTATAATAACAATGAAGGAGCAAAAAGTTTTGTAACGGCTATTTATAGCAACGCTTTAAGCTTTAGTGCGAGTTCATTTTCATGGAACGGATTAACCAGTATGACCTCAGATGATGCTGATAAAGGATCAGATCCGGGAGATTCAGGGACCGATAAAGACAAGTGTGATGCATTGACCTTAGATGCTACTTCATTATCTGTTCAAGAAGTTTTTGAAACTAATTACCAAGGGATAAGCAAGGCCAATATTGCGCTAAACTACCTTCCGAGGTTAGACAAAGCGGATGCTGCTGTTATAGAACGATTAACAGGTGAAGCTAAATTTCTTCGCGCTCTAATGTATTTTAATCTGGTTAGATGTTACGGTGGTGTGCCAATTGTGGATCACGTTCCGGTTCCATCATCAGCCGAAGATACCGATATGACATTAATTCGCAAATCGAAAGAAGAGGTTTATAAATTCATCGAAACAGATATATTAGCGGCTATTGCTGCACTTCCTGAAAAATCCGGCTACGCAATTTCTGATTTGGGAAGAGCAACAAAAGGTGCTGCTCATGCTTTATTAGCCAAAGTATATTTGTACCAAGGAAATTGGCAAGGTGTCAGAGACCAAAGTGCTGCTGTAACTGGATATAATTTAGTTACTGATTATGCTACAATTTGGAGAGAAGTTGGTGAGGATAGTGTTGAATCTATATTTGAAATCCGTGGTTACGGAGGAAATCCATCGCAAGGGATTGAGGGATATATGGTTTCTCAAGGAGCCAGAGGAACAAGCGGTTGGGGCTGGGGTTTCAATACTCCTTCTGCAAGTTTAGCTAATTCGTATGAAACTGGCGATGTAAGAAGAGACGCTACAATTATTTTTGCAGGCGAAACGATGTGGGACGGCAGAATAGTTTCTCCACTTGTTGCTAATCCGAGATATAATGAAAAAGCGTATGTAAGTAATACAGCAGAAACGTTTAATGGGGATTGGGAAACTACTAAAAATATCCGCGTCTTGCGTTACGCAGAAGTATTATTGATGCAAGCGGAAGCTGCAAACGAAAGCGGTACAGGTGATGTTACAGGACCGTTAAATAGAGTAAGAAGCAGAGCTGGTTTAGCTAATACAACCGCTACAGGACAAGTTGCTTTGAGAGCTGCTATCAGAGCAGAAAGAAGACATGAATTGGCTTTTGAGCATGACAGATGGTTTGATATCGTTAGAACAGGTCAGGCAAAAGCAGTTATGGCGGCAGATGGAAAAACTTTTGTAGAAGGTAAACATGAATTGTTTCCGATTCCTCAAAAATTCATCACACAAGCTAATGGAAAAGCGACACAAAATCCAGGGTATTAATTAAAAAAAATCCAGCATCTTTTCTCTTTTCTTAGCTAGTTCAGGAAGGAGTTAGAGGCAAGGACAAACACATAAAAAATCTAAAAATGATTAAATTTTCAGCTTTATTTATGCTCATTACGTTTCTTGGATGTGATTCTTCTGGATCAAGTACAGATAATGGTCCCGTAGTTACACCGCCAGTTACCGTTCCTCCGGTGGTAAAACTAACGGATGACGAATTGTTAGATGTAGTTCAAAAACAAACTTTCGCTTATTTTTGGGATTATGCGGAATCAAATTCAGGGATGGCCAGAGAACGTTATATTCCACAGGATCCTTCATTTGATCAAAATATTGTTACCACAGGTGGTTCTGGTTTTGGTTTGATGGCGATTGTTTCAGGAATGTCTCGTGGTTATATTTCAAAAGCACAAGGAGCGGACCGTTTGAACAAAATTGCTAATTTTCTGAACACTGCAGAGCGTTTTCACGGTGCATGGCCACATTGGATCAATGGTACTACAGGTCGCGTAATTCCTTTTGGGACTAAAGATAATGGCGGTGATTTAGTAGAAACCTCTTTTTTAGTAGCAGGAATGATAACTGTTCGCGAATACTTTAAAAACGGAACAACCGAAGAAAAAGCTGTAGCCCAAAAATTCGATACGTTATGGAAAGGAGTCGAATGGCAATGGTACACTAACAATCAAAACAAATTGTTCTGGCATTGGTCTCCTAATTACAATTGGGAAATGAATTTTCCGCTGGAAGGCTACAATGAATGTTTGATTACGTATGTCATGGCAGCAGCTTCACCAACACACGCAATTGCTCCAGCAGCTTATCACGAAGGATGGGCAAGAAGTGGTGGCATAGTTTCAGCCAAAACCAAATACAATCTCCCTTTGATTTTAAAACACAATGGAGCTGAAGAATTTGGCGGACCTTTATTTTGGGCTCATTATTCTTATTTAGGTTTGGACCCAAATCAATTGACGGACAAATATGCCAATTATTGGGATTTGAATACCAATCATACTAAAATCAACTATTTATATGCTGTGGCTAATCCAAAAAATTTCAAAGGATATGGTGCTAATTATTGGGGATTGACGGCTTCGTATTCTCGTAATGGCGATGGCTCAATAGGTTATGATGCGCACATGCCAAGCAATGACAAAGGCGTTATTTCGCCAACAGCTGCGATAAGTTCGATAGTGTATACTCCGCTAGAATCTAAAGCTTTCATACGTAATTTGTATGAAAATTATAAAACAGAAACTTGGGGTGTGGCTGGATTTTATGATGCACACAGCCAGCATTATCAATGGACAGCGCAACGTTATTTGGCGATTGACCAAGGACCAGAAATGGTGATGTTAGAGAATTATCGTACGGGTTTATTGTGGCAGTTGTTCATGAATGCTCCGGAGGTTAAACAAGGTTTGATTAATCTTGGTTTTCATTCTGGTAAATATGGTTTTTAACCAAATTCATCCAAAGAAATACTAATAATTATTTGTAATTAATAAAATATAAAACATGAAAAATAGTATAAAAATATTTTGTCTTACTACGGTATTTTCAATGCAGTTATTGACAAGTTGCTCAGATAATGTAGACAGTAATGAGCCATTAGAATATCCTCCAATAGGTTCTTACAATACATCTGATGATGTAAATGCAGAAAATCTGATTGCAAAATGGAATTTCGATAATAGCATAGCCGATACAAAAGGCGGACTGACAGGAACCGGAAAAAATGTAACCTACACAGAAGGTATTAAAGGACAGGCTTTTCAAGGTTCGAATGCGCAGGAGCGTTATGCAGTTTACAATAATGCAACTGCTGTAGGTGCATTGAGTAGTTTCAGTTTCAGTTTTTGGATGAAATCCGGACAAACCGTTCCTGATGGTGGTGCTCCAGGACAAGGAAAAGGGATTCAAGGAATATTTTCTTTAGTAAACCCAGCTGGTTTTTGGGGAGGCTTAAACTTGTTTCTTGAAAATCCTGATAATGCAAGACCTAATACCCTTCGTTTGAAAATGGGAATTGAAAACAAAAGAGTAGCTTGGGGAGGACAAGGCCCAATTTTTAATATCGATGGTGCAATTGATACTTGGATTCAAGTAGTTTTAACTTATGATGCCGTAACTTCGAGATACACTGTTTATAAAAATGGAGAAAAAGGTACGAGTAGTATTTACGGAACTCCTTATGGTCCTTTTACTGATGTAACTGGTTCTTGTATTCTTTATGGTGATAATCCAGGTGGTCCTGACGGAAGCAATGCAAACCCAAACAACGCTCCACTATACGGTGCATTGGTTTTTGCAACTCCAAATTTATCTCAGCTAGTGATTGGATCCAATCAATTTAGTACTTCACCATCGTTAACAACTACGCATGGAGACGAAGGCTGGGCTACTGATTATGCCGGGTTGCTGGACGAAATGAGAATTTATAAATCAGCTTTAAGCACAAGTGAAGTAGTAGCGCTTTATAAATTGGAAAAAACAAACAGATAATAATTTTACATCAAAAACAGATTACTTAATCTTAAAAGTAATCTGTTTTTTTTAATTCTTTTCTAATGAATAAAAAGCTTCTTTTTCTACTGCTTTGTGCAACGCAATTTATGTTTTCACAAAGTGATATAATTGGTACCCTAAAAACCGAAATCGTACAAAAACGCGAATTGGCTTTTGCTTTACACATTCCTAAAAATACTAAAGAGAAAAAACCTTTAATTGTATTTCTTCACGGTTCTGGTGAAAAAGGAACTGATATCGAAAAAGTAAAAGCGCATGGACCATTCAAGTATTTGAAAAATCACGAAATCGATGCTTATGTTTTGGCACCACAATGCCCGGAAAATGAATATTGGAATGAAGAAGTGCTCTACCGATTGATTCTTAAAATCCAGAAAGAGAATAACATCGACAGCAACAGAATTTATCTCACAGGTCTTAGTATGGGAGCCTGGGCGCTTGGAATTTGGTTGTAGCACATCCTGAAACCTTTGCCGCTTTGGTACCTATTGCAGGATATGTAGATCGAATTCCTATGATTGAAAACTGTAAAATTGCAGCGATCCCAACCCGAATTTTTCATGGTTTACTTGATGATGTTGTAAATGTCGACTATTCGATTGCGATGTATAAAAAATTAAAAACCTGTAATACTAATGTGACACTAACAATTTTTGATGATGCCAATCACGACAGTTGGTCACGAGTATATGACAACCAAGATATATATGACTGGATGTTCAAACAAACAAAAAACAGACAAGATGAAAATTAAATTGATCATACTACTTTTTGGAATTTCACTTTTTGGCTACAGCCAAAAAAAGATCTCTAAAAAGCAGGTTAAAATTAAACCTAGAACAGAATTCGTAGCAGATTTACTTTCGAAAATGACTTTGGAAGAGAAAATTGGACAATTGAATTTGCCTACTTCCGGCGATATTACTACCGGTGCAGCAAGCAGTTCTAATGTGGCGAAGAATATCGAAGACGGAAAAGTGGGTGGCTTATTCAATATAAAATCGGTTCAAAAAATAAAAGAAGTACAAAAAATCGCCGTCGAAAAAAGCCGATTGAAAATTCCGTTGCTTTTTGGAATGGACGTTATTCACGGCTATGAAACGACATTTCCTATTCCGCTAGGATTATCCGCAACTTGGGACATGAAATTAATTGAAAGAAGTGCTCAAATCGCTGCTCAGGAAGCGAGTGCCGATGGGATTAACTGGACATTTTCTCCGATGGTTGATATTTCCCGCGATCCACGCTGGGGAAGAGTTTCTGAAGGTTCCGGTGAAGATCCGTTTTTAGGAAGCGAAATTGCAAAAGCAATGGTCAATGGCTACCAACAAAATGATTTGTCAAAAAACAATACCATTTTATCGTGTGTGAAACATTTTGCTTTGTACGGCGCGCCAGAAGCAGGACGTGATTACAATACGGTGGACATGAGCCGAATTAGAATGTACAACGATTATTTTCCGCCTTATAAAGCGGCTATCGATGCCGGTGTAGGTTCAGTAATGGCGTCTTTCAACGAAATTGATGGAATTCCAGCAACCGGAAACAAATGGTTAATGACTGATGTTTTAAGAAAACAATGGGGATTTAAAGGTTTTGTAGTAACTGATTTTACTGGAATCCCTGAAATGATCCAACACGGAATGGGCGATTTACAAACGGTTTCTGCTCTGGCCCTGAATGCTGGAATAGAAATGGATATGGTGGGCGAAGGTTTCTTGACGACTTTAAAAAAATCATTAGAAGAAGGAAAAGTAACCATTGAACAAATTGATAACGCTGCACGTCTTATTTTGAATGCCAAATATGATTTGGGACTTTTCCAAGATCCCTACAAATATTGTGATGAAAAAAGAGCTAAAACAGAAATTTTTACAAAAAGTCATAGAGATGAAGCAAGAAATATTGCTGCACAATCGTTAGTTTTATTGAAAAACAACAATCAGTTGCTTCCGCTTAAAAAATCAGGAACGATTGCTTTAATCGGACCATTGGCTGATGCCAAAGAAAATATGGCAGGAACTTGGAGTGTAGCTACAAATATGGAAAAATCCATTTCATTACTAGCAGGAATCCAAGAAGTGGCTGGGAAGGATACGAAAGTGCTTTACGGCAAAGGGAGCAATCTGGATTATGATGCCGCTTTCGAAGAAAAAGCAACCATGTTCGGTAAAACGTTACACCGCGATAACAGAACTTCCGAAGAATTATTGGCGGAAGCCTTGAAAATTGCAAATCAATCCGATGTGATTGTAGCTGCTTTAGGCGAATCAGCAGAAATGTCTGGAGAAAGCAGCAGCAGAACGAACTTAGAGATTCCACAGGCACAAAAAGATTTATTGCAAGCCTTATTGAAAACAGGAAAACCAGTTGTGCTAGTTTTATTTACAGGTCGTCCATTGGTTTTGGTACAGGAAAATGAAACAGTTCCAGCTATTTTGAATACTTGGTTTGCAGGAAGTGAAGCCGGAAGTGCGATTGCTGATGTTTTGTTTGGAAATGAAAACCCTTCTGGAAAATTAACGGCTACTTTTCCAAGAAGCGTTGGTCAAGTCCCTATTTATTACAATCAAAAAAACACGGGAAGACCGTTAGGTAATAAAGAAGGAAAGTTCGAAAAATTCAGATCGAATTATATCGACGAAAGAAATGAACCTTTATATCCGTTTGGTTTTGGATTGAGCTATACGACTTTTGCATATTCAAATTTGAAAATTTCATCGGATAAAATGAACTTCAATGAGAATGTAAAAGTTACTGTTGATGTTACCAATACAGGAAATTTTGAAGGTAAAGAAGTGGTCCAGTTGTACATAAGAGATCTAGTGGGTTCCGTTACAAGACCACTAAAAGAGTTGAAAGGTTTCCAGAAAATTGCTCTTAATAAAGGAGAAAAACAAACGGTTACTTTTGAAATTTCAGTTGAAGAATTAAAATTTTATAATTCAGAGCTGCAGTTTATCGCTGAGCCTGGTAGATTTGATGTATTTGTAGGTACGAATTCCAGTACTGATAACAAGGTTAGTTTTGAGTTGATTAAATAAATTTGGTTTGTTTATTTAAGATCAGCCCTTCGGTATTTATATCGGAGGGTTTTTTTGTAACAAAAAAAATGGATTTGTTAAAACGGATACTTTAATACAACCCTATTTTATTTACTTTTATCAATTCAAAAAAATCAATCAAAATGAAATATTTATTTTCTCTTTGCCTGCTCTTTGTATTGAGTTTTGCACAGGCGCAAAACGTCGCATCGCCCTCGGGTAAAATTGCCTTAAGTTTTAAATTAGAGGCTAACGGACAGCCTTCTTATGCGGTCAACTATAAAAATAAAGCAGTCGTTTTAGAAAGTGCTTTGGGAATAAAATTAAAAGAAAAACCAGCTTTAGATGCAAATTTTGAAATACTGACTTCAAAAGCAAGTACTTTCAAAGAGTCTTGGAAACCTGTTTTAGGGGAACAATCTAGTATTCTTAATAATTACAACGAACTTATTATCTCCCTGCTAAACAAAGAAACGAAGGTGAAAATGAATATCATTTTTAGAGTTTTTGATGAAGGAGTAGCTTTCAGATATGATTTTCCAAAACAAGCAGAGCTCAATTATTTTATTATTTCGGATGAGGTTACCCAATTTAATTTAACTGAAAACAATAAAGTATTTTGGATTCCAGGAGATTTCGACAGCAATGAATATGAATACAACGAAACTAAATTTTCTGATATTGATAACTCCAAAATCAATATGAATAACGGAATTGGAGTAAAATCAATTCCAGGGAAATACATGGTTCAAACGCCGTTGATGATGAAAGCGCCTTCCGGTTTGTATCTCAATATTTTTGAAGCGGCAGTAGTAAATTATCCAGTCATGCATTTGAATGCTGATGTGACAAATTATAAATTAAAAGCTGAATTAGTTCCGAATGCTATTGGTGATAAAGCCTATTTGCAAACGCCATGTGTATCGCCTTGGAGAACCATCATGATTAGTGATGATGCTCGGGATATTGTAAGTTCTAAGATGATTTTGAACCTAAATGAACCGTCAAAATTAGAAGATACTTCTTGGATCAAACCTATGAAATATGTTGGAATTTGGTGGGAAATGCACGTAGGAAAATCGACTTGGGATTATGCCGGTTCTCAAAATGCCACTAATTTTGCAGATGCACCTAAAGCATCGGGAAAACACGGCGCAACTACCGAAAACACGAA
Source organism: Flavobacterium sp. CG_9.1 (assembly GCF_015751645.1). NCBI lineage: Bacteria > Pseudomonadati > Bacteroidota > Flavobacteriia > Flavobacteriales > Flavobacteriaceae > Flavobacterium > Flavobacterium sp. CG_9.1. Next base: position 70,989 of record NZ_JADOVC010000014.1, on the reverse strand, counting down.
ACGATATATTGATTTTGCTGCAAAAAACGGTTTCGACGGGGTTCTTGTCGAAGGTTGGAATGTAGGTTGGGAGGATTGGAATGGAAACTGGAAAGAGGAAGTTTTTGACTTCACCACGCCTTATCCGGATTTCGATATTGCGGCTCTTTCGGCTTACGCCAAAGAAAAAAACGTAAAAATGATCATGCATCATGAAACATCTGGTTCAGTAGGGAATTACGAAAGACACTTGGATCGCGCTTTTGATTTGATGAAAAAATACGAATATCCAGCAGTAAAATCAGGGTATGTGGGCAAAATCATTCCGCGTGGTGAATTTCATGACGGGCAATCAATGGTGAATCATTTTAACTTTGTGGTAAAACGCGCTGCAGATTACAAGATTATGATTAACTCTCATGAATCGTCAAGACCAACTGGTTTTGGAAGAACGTATCCTAATTATATCGCTGCTGAAGCGGCTCGTGGGAATGAATTCAATGCTTGGAGCGTTGGAAATCCGCCTATGCATGAAACTATTTTGCCATTTACCAGACAATTGGGCGGACCGATGGATTACACGCCGGGAATATTCGAAATTAAAATGAGCTATTATGATAAAAATAAAACGGAGCAGGTACATACCACTTTAGCCAAACAGCTGGCTTTGTACGTAACGATGTATTCTCCGTTGCAAATGGCGGCTGATTTATTAGAAAATTACGAGAAATACCCAGATGCTTTTCAGTTTATCAAAGATGTTGAAACGGATTGGGATAACAGTATTTACTTAGAAGCGGAACCAGGCGATTATGTGACAGTTGCCCGAAAAACAAAAGGAAAAGAAACATGGTTTTTAGGAGCTATCACCGATGAGAATGCCAGAACATCAGAAATAAAATTAGACTTCTTGACCAAAGGGAAAAAATACAAAGCCATCATTTATGAAGATGCTAAAAATGCTGATTGGAAAAACAATCCTATCGCTTATAAAATCAAGACTATTGTGATGACCAGCAAATCAAAAATCAAATTGAATTTGGCTCCAGGTGGAGGAACAGCAATCAGTTTTGAACCGATCCAATAAGTGTTAAATCCTGCAAGAACTTAAAACTTGCAGGATTTTTTTTGAATCTAACCTGAAATATTCGCAAAGAATTACGAAATTGCGAAAGCAACCAAAATCAGAATTGTAAAGAAGAATACCAAAAAAAGCTCCAAATTTATTATGAAAAAATCAATTGTTTTAGCCGCACTTTTATTTGGTGGAATCACCGTTTTTGCGCAAACTAAAGACGAACAAGCGTTAAAAGATATTTATAAATCTTCCCTTACTAATGCCAAATGTTATCCTTGGCTGGAACATTTATCCAACACCATTGGATCTCGATTATCAGGTTCCACAGGAGCCGATAAAGCGGTTTTGTATACCAAAGCACAATTAGAAACACTAGGTTTAGATAAAGTATACCTTCAGGAAGTAATGGTGCCAAAATGGGTTCGAGGCGAAAAAGAAATAGCGTATTTACAAATGGGGAAACAAAAAATTACTTTCCCAATATGTGCGTTGGGTGGCTCAGTTGCCACTCCAAAAAAAGGATTGCAAGCGCCAATACTGGAAGTAAACAGTTTGGAAGAACTAACTGCATTAGGAGAAGCAAAAGTAAAAGGAAAAATCATTTTCTTTAATAGACCGATGAATCCAGAATTCATAGAAACTTTCAAAGCCTACGGAAGTTGCGTAGACCAAAGATCATCAGGAGCAAGAGAAGCTGGAAAACTAGGTGCTTTAGCCGTTATTGTCAGATCGATGAATTTGCGCTTAGATGATTTACCGCATACCGGTGCAACTAATTATGGAGATATTGCCAAAGAACAACGAATTCCGGCTGCAGCCATTAGTACAAACGGAGCAGAACTTTTAAGTAAAAGTTTAAAACAAAATCCAAACGCAGCATTATATTTCAAGCAATCTTGCGAGACCTTTGATGATGTGTTGTCCTATAATGTAGTCGGTGAAATAACGGGTTCTGAACATCCTGAAAGAATAATGGTTGTTGGCGGGCATCTTGATTCTTGGGATCTTGGAGATGGTTCTCATGACGATGGCGCAGGATGTGTCCAAAGTATGGAAGTGTTGAATATCTTCAAAAATATTGGTTACAAACCTAAAAACACGTTACGCGTGGTGTTGTTTATGAATGAAGAAAACGGTGTTCGAGGCGGAAAAGAATATGAAACACAATCCAATAAAAATAATGAAAATCATATTTTTGCTTTAGAAAGTGATTCGGGAGGATTTTCTCCAAGAGGATTTTCAATTGAAGCTGACGAAGCAAATTTTAACAAAATTAGCAGTTGGTCAACTTTATTTGAACCGTATTTAATACACAAATTTGTAAAGGGACATTCCGGGGTTGATATCGGTCCGTTACAATCCAATCACATTGTAAAAGTCGGATTGCAACCAGATTCTCAACGTTATTTTGATTATCATCATGCTGCAAATGACACTTTTGATGCTGTCAATAAAAGAGAGTTGGAACTAGGAGCGGCAGCAATGGCTTCTTTGCTTTATTTGATGGATCAAAACGGTATAGCTAAGTAAAAAAAGCAATAGTTTTTGGTTTTAAGCAATAAGAATAAAACAATGTCGCATTTTTTTTACCATATAAGTCATAAAAGTTTAAGTTTCACTTGTGTTGAGCTTATATAACTTAAGTAACAATAAGGTCATTTAAGGTTTAATACTTACATGACTTATATGTTAAAAATTATTCCACTCATTTTATAGTGCGACATTAAATATTTCCAACTAATTACAATCATTTTTTTTAATATTTAAAAGAAATTGTGAATGTAGCACCTTCATTTATTTTACTTTCCACGGCGATTCTTCCGCCTAAACTAGTGATGTGATTGTACACTAAATACAATCCTATTCCATTGCTGTCTATGTTATTATGGAATTTTTCGTATAAGCCAAAAATCTTATCTTTAACTTTATCCATGTCAAAACCGAGTCCATTATCAGAAAAAATTAATTGATTTACTCCATTGACTTTTCTAGATTGGATGGTAATAATGGGTGTTTTTTGTGGTTTTGCATATTTAATTGAATTGGTTACTAAATTCAAAAAAATACTTTTGATATATGCTTTGTTAAAAGTAATATTCTCAAAAGCTGAAAAGTCAACTTTAATAACTGCTTTTGAATCTTGGACTAGAGAATTTATGGAAATTAGGACTTCTTCAAGTGATTCATTTAAATTTATTTCTTCAATTTGAGTATTTATACTTTCGTTTTCTACTAATTGATCAATAGAATCATTTAAAGTTTGTTTTAAATTTTCACTGGTTAATTTAAGAATTTCTACTAACTCCAACGTTTCTGGATCATTGATTTTTGAAACGTCTATAAGGCTGAAAACAGAAAGCATATTATTTATGGGAGACTTTAAATCATGCGAAGTTTTATGAGACAAAACGGTTAGTTCTTTGTTGATTTGCGTCAAATTTGCAATAAGCAAATTGCGCTCATCTTCCATTCTTTTTTTATGGGTGATGTTTTTAGCAATTGCATAGACTAATTTCTCCGACTCAACAGGCATTGATGTCCATGATAACCAGACAATTTCGCCACTTTTTGTTAAATAGCGGTTTTCAAAATTTAAAAGAGGTTTGTTTTTATAAACTTGTTCTCTGGTTTCTATAGTGATTTGGAGGTCCGGTGTGTAAACAAAACTGCTGATAGGTCGAGAATATAATTCCTCTTCCGTAAAGCCTAATAACTTTGAAACAGCGGGATTTATTCTTCTAAAATAGCCATCAAATCCTGCAATGCATATGAAATCTGCTGAGATATTAAAAAAATTATCAAAGTGATAGTCTGTTTTTAAAGAAGGTATAGTGGTGTTATTTTTGGTCATTTATAATTTTAAGAAATTATACTGTATTAAAATTACGCAACTTGAAACTAGCAAATCCGATTTATAAATTTAACTAATTAAAATTAAAAAAAAGAAAAAAAAATGAAACACTTGTTAATTTTATACGTTTTGTTTTTTTAAATCAAATTCATAAAAAAAGCCATCATTTATGACAGCTTATTTAATTTTTTTATATAGGATGAATTAAATTCTAAATATTCCTCCCACTGCGATAATTCTCTGGAAAAAGAAAAAGTCTTGAGAAGCACTGTCTTCAGTATTCTGTGTAGTTCGAATGTCTTGCATGTTGATGTAACCTCCTTTGAGTTCTCCTTGTAAATAAAAGTGCTTGAAAAAAGTAACATTCAATCCTGCCTTTAACGAGGTACCATAGCCCGAAACATGGAAATCATCATGTCGTTCTTTTCCCAATAAAGTTGTGTTTGTTTTTGGATACAATAGACCAAAACCAACTCCTTCCGTTAAATTGATTTGAATTTTATCAGTGTTTTCAATAGCGAACATTGAGGAGATATCGTCATGTCTGGATACTTCAGTATTGACATAATTTAAACCATCAGTGTGCTCGTACTTCAGAAATTCTTCTGTCAATAACACTTGATTGTTGGGCAATATTTCATCATACGATCCTGGATTTTGATAATAGCCATCAATAGGAACAGCCTGATCTTGCGTCATGACATATTTCATGTGATCTACTCCTATTGCTACGCTGTAATGGTCACTAATGAAATACCCCATTCTAAAATTAGTTTGGGGAATCGTCATTCTCGAAGGATTAATATAATCCACATGCCAACCTTTTGGTTTGTCATGAGCTTCCACATTTTCTAATGTAAAATTATAATCTTTACCTCTAAAAGTGATGTCTGAATTGGAGTAGGTGTCTCTGTTTCCTCCCCATGACATAAAAAATTTCCCTTTGTTATGTGTTGTATATTTATTTTGAATTTCTGTATTTTCCTGTGCAGTTGCGTTATTGGTAAATAAAATAGTAAGGAATGCGGAATATAATAAAAAATGTTTCAATGTATTTGGGGCCTAAATTTAAAATGTATTAATTGTTTTTCTGATGGCAACTAGCTTAGTCATTAAGGATTCAAAAAAATCTAAATGCAACATATTAGCACCATCACTTTTTGCATTAGCAGGATCAAAATGAGTTTCAATAAAAATTCCGTCTACGCCTACAGCGATACCAGCTTTGGCGATAGTTTCAATCATATCAGGTCTTCCGCCAGTAACTCCAGCTGTTTGGTTGGGTTGTTGGAGCGAATGGGTAACGTCAAGAACGGTAGTAGCATATTGTTGCATCGTAGGAATTCCTCTAAAATCAACAATCATGTCTTGGTAGCCAAACATGGTTCCTCTGTCCGTAACCATCACGTTTTCATTGTGACAATCCAATACTTTTTGAACGGCATGCTTCATGCTTTCTGGACTCATGAATTGTCCTTTTTTCAAGTTGACTACTTTTCCAGTATTGGCAGCAGCCACGACCAAGTCAGTTTGGCGCACTAAAAAAGCGGGAATTTGCAGCACATCAACATATTGAGCAGCCATATCAGCATCTTCATTGGTATGAATATCGGTAACGGTAGGAACTTTAAACGTTTCCGAAACTTTTCTAAGGATTTTCAATGCTTTCTCGTCTCCAATTCCTGAAAAACTGTCAATTCTAGATCGATTGGCTTTCTTGAAAGAACCTTTAAAAACGAAAGGAATTTGTAAATTATCAGTAATACCAACTAGTTTTTCGGCAATTCGCATAGCCATTTCTTCCCCTTCAATAGCACAAGGACCCGCTAGAAGAAAGAAATTGCCACTCTCAGTATATTTGATTTGTGGAATATGTTGTAGGTTCATAGTATGATTTTTTAAAGGTGCAAAGGTAGTTATGATTTACGATTTACGATTTATGATTTCCAAATAATTTGGGGCATTAACTTTTTTTTAGGAGCTGTTTCCTGCTGTTCGCTTCAATCTCCCTGAAAAACGGGAGGATTTCCACTTCCATCAGGGCTAGGGAATTGGTAAACATGGATGTTATGGGATTTTAAAGCGATTATTTTTTCAATGTAAGCCCAACTGGAACCATCAAAATTCCTTTTTCATAGATGTTTAAATACAGTAGAATTGGTTTTTTTTGCCCGGCCCACTTTATTTCAAATACCTCTAAAAATCCGGCGCCAAGTTCACTTCTTTTTGTCGGAAACGGACAGCAGTTTTCTAATTTTATAAAAGTTATTTTTTCACCATTAGGCCCGGCAAGCGCATTGAAAAATCGTTGTTGATTAACGGTTTCATTTTTCGTGTTATTGAAAAATAGATTGATAGGATAGTCTTTGTCAAAGCCATACTTTTTGTCTTTACTATATTCTGTAATTACAAATGTATTGTCTTTATTCAGCACTAGGTTTGGGGCATTATCATCCGTATTTTTCAAAGTAGATTGTATACTCGAACAAGAGGTCATGCCAATTAGTATAGCAAAAAATAGAATCGATTTTTTCATGTTGTAGGTAGTATTAAAAGGGAAAAATGTAACTAGAGAATCTTATGTTTACAATGCTACAAAGATAAACAGAACTTTATACGTGAAACGTGTTTCAGAGATATTTTGAAACCTTTTTCACGGAATTTTTTATTTATCATTTTATCTGCTAAAATGCTTCTTATCTTTGCCCAAAAAAAACAATTATGGATGTAATTTTTCAAACTTGGTCTTGGTATATTTCTGGTTTTTTGATCGGTATGATTATGTTAGCGCTTATTTATTTTGGTAAATCATTCGGGATGTCTTCTAATTTACGCTCGCTTTGTTCTATGGCTGGTTTAGGAAAACGAGTAGCCTTTTTTGATTTTGATTGGAAAGCACAACGGTGGAATTTAGTGGTCGTTTTAGGAGCCATGTTAGGTGGTTTTGTTGCCGTACATTTTATGAGTGATGCTTCAAATGTAGCTATCAACCCTAAAACGATTGCACAATTAGCGGAGCTCGGAATCGATGCTCCTAATGGAAAATTAGTGCCAGAGGCACTTTTTGGAAACTCTATTTTAGAATCTCCAAAAAGCATTTTTATTCTGCTTGTTGGAGGTGTTTTGATCGGTTTTGGCTCGCGTTATGCCGGAGGTTGTACTTCAGGCCACGCTATTTCAGGATTAAGTAATTTGCAAATTCCTTCTTTGAAAGCGGTGATTGGGTTTTTTATCGGTGGTTTGATTATGGCTCATTTTTTATTGCCATTAATTCTAAACTAGTAAAGTAATCATCATTAAAAATTTTAAATAAAAAGTATGAAAAATATAGTAAAATATCTTTTGGTTGGATTTGTTTTCGGAATTGTATTGACCAAATCAGAAGCGGTTTCCTGGTATCGCATTTATGAAATGTTTCAATTTCAGTCTTTTCACATGTACGGAATTATTTCGGTTGCGATCTTGACAGGAATTATTGGAATCCAAATCATAAAACGAAACAACATCAAAGACATTAAAGGAGAATCTATTGAAATTCCTGACAAAGAAAAAGGATCAGCACGGTACTGGATTGGAGGATTATTTTTTGGATTGGGTTGGGCTTTAGTGGGTTCCTGTCCAGGGCCTATATTCATTTTGCTTGGTGCTGGTTTTTGGACTGTATTAATTGTGCTTTTTGGAGCACTTGTAGGAACCTATCTCTATGGATTATTAAAGAGTAAATTGCCCCATTAATTAAAATAAAGCTATGGATGAAGTAGTGTTTTCAATCGAAAACACTACTTTTTTTGGTTTAATTTCAAAATGCCCCTAACAATCAAGTACTGCGCAATGAGGTAAGTTGTCATAATTAAAAAGGAGCTGTATTGCAATGGGGTATAAAATTTGTCCAATGCCAAAATACTATCTGATGCTACAAAAACAATAGCTCCAATCAGAATATAGATATTAGCTGGTTTTTGCCAGTTCAAAAAGCCTTTCAAGGCAAATAATAGCATAATTGAAATTGTCAGTGCATAAATAATAACTGGAATTTTTAAGTCTCCCAAAGTAGGTAATAAAAGCAACAGCAGCACAATTAAATAAAAGGCGATAGCAGTAACTCCAACCCAATAAATGATTTTACTTTTCTTTAAATATATTTTTAATTGTTTGCTAAAAAGCAGGATGTAGAAAATATGCGAAAGTAGAAAAGCAATTAATCCTGCGATAAAATAAAACTTCCCTTGATCCGCAAACATTAAGATCATATCACCTATCCAAGACAGTGTCAATGCGGTTAATAGAATTTTTTTGGTAACGAATCTTTCATGTGCATAAACTGCCAGAATTAAAAACGACAATAAAAATGGTTTTAAAAACCATGCAATATCCTCTCTTCCCAATAGAATTAGCAAAAGATATACCAGACTAAAACCAATAAAACTTTTTACTATTATGTTGCTTTTCATAAGTTGATTTTAGGATTGAAGTACCATTAATGTTTGTTTTTCAAAATTACTTTTTACAAAATAGAGCGTTACTACTAGAGATAAAAGAAGGTAACCCGCAATAATGTAACTGGCAAAAGGAAAAAGTTGGTTCATTCCAAACCAATCTCCAAAATAGAAAATTAATCCAATACCAACCACAAAACGAATACTTTCCCATAGTATAGAAATTTTGCGCGTATCCATTAATTCCGTGTAACTATAAACGGTCAAAAAAATAAAAGCACCGTAAATAAATACATTTGGTAAGCCTATTATTGCAATGGAGTTGTACAGATAGCTAATTAATAATAAAGTAACAATTGCCTGAAAAATGGACCAATACATCAGTTTTTTGGAATGTAGAGTTCCATATTTTTCAAAGTTATATACATTGGTGATTTTCGTTACTGGATATTTTTCTTCAAAATTTTCTGGACGCCAACCTGTAGGTTTGAACCAAATTGTAAACTTATCTTTCCAGTTTTCGGCGCGCCAAGCATCTGTAATTAGCAATGACAAATGTTGGAAATTAATGCGGATTGGATTCCATGTTCGTGCTGGTCTCGTTATGCCGAAAACGGGCGGAACCGCTGCTAATTCTGCTTGAAAAGTGCCAAACAATTTGTCCCAAATTATAAATATTTGGGAATGATTTTTATCCATATATTCGGGATTTATGGCATGATGTACCCGATGATGTGAGGGAGAAACCAATATTTGTTCTAGAAAACCAATTTTTTTAATGTGCTTCGTATGGTACCAGAATTGCAGGAATAAATGGATGGGTAAGGTAATCGCAATCACTTTGGAGGGAACTCCTAATAGGGCTGCTGGAATCAATAAAAAGGTAAACAAGTTGACAAAACTTGAAATGGGTTGACGCAAGGCGCATGCCAAGTTGAATTCCTCACTACTATGATGAATGGCATGTTTATTCCATAGGAAATTAATTTGGTGAGACAATCGATGGCTCCAATAGCCATAAAAATCGATAGCAATGAATCCAATAACATAAGTTAAAACAGTTGCCTCTAATTCAAATAAAGCTATTTTAGAGGCAATCCAATCATAGGAAACTAGCGTGATACTGAGTCCCAATACATCTTTTAAGGAATTAACCATTCCAGAGCTAACACTCGAAACAGAGTCCATATTGGGGGATGTATCTTCTCCTTTGTAATGCCCATATATTTTTTCAAGGATAATTAAAATTAAAAAAATGGGCATTACAAAAACTAAAATTTTACCATATTCTTCCATAAAAACTATTTTTAATATTCAAATATAGAATAAAAGAAAATGTTTTTAAATGATGCACAGTACTTTATTTCTCTCTGGGAAGTTTCTACTATTCTTTAAATGATCTCTGCATTTAAACCTGCTTCCAATAATTGGGTGCATTGTGGTTTCAATTTTTCGTAAGAACCTGTTTTTACGGTACACTTTCCGTTATAATGCACAATCAAGGAGCATTGTTCTGCTTGTTCAGGCGTGTGATCACAAACGCGAATTAAAGTTTCAATAACATGGTCAAAAGTATTTACATCATCGTTGTAAACTACAATTTCATGGTCTAATTGTATTGCTTCTTTGACACTTACTCTTTCTCTTACTTTTTCTTTAGTACTCATTTTTGTAGGTTTTTGTACTTTCGTAATTAATAAAAAAACATCACTACTAATTTACATATTTTAAAGATACCCAATTGTTTCTTTCTAGTTTTTTAACATAAGTTAATCCTTTCTCCGTGCAAGAAGCGTCTATGAATGGAATATCCTCTTGGTAGAAACCGCTTAAAAGCAATGTTCCATCTGGATTTAAGCTGTCAACATAACTTTGCATATCGTTCAACAAAATATTTCTGTTGATGTTGGCAATAATCAAATCGTATTTTTTGCCTGCCAATAAAGCAGCTTCTCCTTCATAAACGGTAATGTGTTTGCAGTTATTGCGTTCTGCATTTTCAATAGAGTTTAGGTAACACCAGTTGTCAATATCAATGGCATCAATAGGTTGTGCTCCTTTCATCTCAGCAAGGATTGCTAAAATTGCAGTTCCACAGCCCATGTCGAGCGTTTTTTGTCCAGTAACATCCATTTCTAGTAAATGTTGAATCATCATGTGCGTTGTTTCATGGTGACCCGTTCCAAAACTCATTTTTGGCTCAATTACAATATCAAATTCGGCATCTGTTTTTAGGTGAAAAGGCGCACGGACATGGCAATTTCCATCGACATCTATGGCATCAAAATTCTTTTCCCATTCTTCATTCCAATTGACTTGTGCTATCTCTTCAAAAGTATACGTGATTGTAAACTCTTCCGACTGCAAAATATGAATGTCTTCTAAAATAGTTTCGTCCCATAAATCCTTTTGAACAAAAGCGGAAATTCCCGCCTGCGTTTCGGTAAAACTCTCAAACGCTTTTTCTCCTAACTCGGCGATTAATATTTCAGAACCTAATTGTTTCGCTTGTTCGCTATCGCTTTGGTCTTTTGATTCAATAGTAAAATGATATCCAATATATATGTTTGACATGCTTCTTTTTTTTGCAAAGGTAACAATCACTATTTAAATCGCATTTGGAAATCAATTTTTATTTTACATTTGCAAAAGGAACACACTACTAACAATGAAAAAAACGACACTTTTTTTGGTGTTTTTGTACAGTTTTTTAGGAACTGCGCAAGAAAACATCAAACAAACGAAACAGGATAACGATTTAAAATTATCGGCACTGCCTTACTACAGCTTTGGAAAAGGAATTGGAATTACTTCTCCGGACAGTTTATACCAATTGAATATTCGGTTTCGGATGCAAAACAGAGTAACTTATCTAGAGAATGATGGAGAAGATGGAGCTTATGATGGACAAATTAGACGTTTGCGTTTGCGATTGGATGGCTATGTAGGAACGCCAAAATTTTTATATGCCATCCAATTATCTTTTGCCCCAGGTGATGTGGGAGAAATTAAAGAAGGGGAAAATTTAAATATTATTCGGGATGCAGTAGTTTTTTACAGACCCAACAAACATTGGAATATCAGTTTTGGACAAACTAAATTACCTGGAAATCGTCAGCGTGTTAATTCGTCTGGTGGGTTGCAATTAACGGATCGCTCTATTAATAATGCCCGCTTTACGATTGATAGGGATTTTGGTTTTCAAGTCCATAATATGAATGAATTTAAAGATAAATTTTCATATAATTTTAAAACGGCTATTTCTAGTGGTGAAGGACGCAACATCACCGGAAATGCGGATGCCGGAGTAGCAGTGACTGGTAAAGTGGAACTTTTGCCTTTTGGATCTTTTGCTAAAGACGGAACTTATTTTGAAGGGGATATCATCAGAGAAAAAAGACCTAAATTATTACTTTCTGGAGCTTTTCAACAAAATAATCACGCCAAAAGAACACAAGGGCAATTAGGAAATGATTTATTTGAAGAGCGCACGATGAAATCAGTAATGTTAGATGCCATGTTAAAATACAACGGATGGGCTGCAATGTCAAGTTACATGTCTAGAGCTACGTCAAGAAATGCTGTGACAGTAAATCCAGATGATAGTTCACAATCAAATTTCGCTTATGTTGGTAGTGGATTTGATTATCAATTGAGTTATAATTTTCCTTCAAATTATGAGGTCATTGGGCGATATTCAACACAAAAACTAGGGAAAGATATTCAGGCGTTAGCCCCAAATTCCAAACAATATACCGTGGGCTTAACTAAATATATTTGGGAGCACAGTTTCAAACTTCAAAGTGAATTAACTTTTGATACTTTAAATTATTTTGATGGAAGTATAAAAAATAATTGGTATGTGCGTTTTCAGGTGGAGATAGGCATATAAAAAAAAGCGGTGATAGAGAAAATCACCGCTTTTTTTACGTTTTTTAATAAACTTTTATAGTGCGTTTACGATGGCAACAAAATCGTCTGCTTTGAGTGCGGCACCACCAATAAGACCTCCGTCAACATCTGGTTTTGAGAAAATTTCTTTTGCATTGTCCGGTTTTACGCTTCCACCATAAAGGATAGATACGTTTTCAGCAATAGCACTTCCAAAAGCTTTGCGAACTGTTTCTCTGATAAACTCATGCATTTCTTGTGCTTGTTCTGGAGAAGCTGTCTCTCCAGTTCCTATTGCCCAAACTGGCTCGTAGGCCAAAACAATACTTTCCCAGTCCTTAGTTTCAATGTGAAATATACCATCTCTTAATTGATTTTCAACGACATTAAAATGATTTTTAGATTGACGGTCCTTTAATTCTTCTCCAAAGCAAAAGATAACTCTCATGTCATGTTCCAATGCGGTATTTACTTTATTCGCTATTAATGCGTCTGTTTCATGGAAAATAGCCCTGCGTTCTGAATGTCCCAGAATTACAGTATCCACACCTACACTTTTCAACATATCAGCGGAGATTTCGCCAGTAAAAGCACCACTTTCTGCTTGATGAACATTTTGCGCAGCAACCTCAATATTAGTAAATTCTAAATGATCAACAGCAGAAGCCAAGTTTACAAAAGTAGGAGCTACAATAACTTGTACTATCGTCTCAGTTGGGATTTTTGCTATTAATTCATTCAATAAATCTTCTGTTTGTTCTGCATTTTTATGCATTTTCCAGTTTCCTGCAACAATTTTTTTTCTCATCTTAGTTGTGTTATTTTTAGTTTTAGTTTTAAATTTTTGAAAGTTCTTTCAATAGAATTCTCTTTCTCTTTGTTTTCGAAATTTTATCTTAAACTTTCTAAGGTCTCGTTGATTTGATCAAAATCAGTTTCAATAGCACGGTACAAAGCGATTTTTCCGTTTTTGTCAACGACTATGTATCTCGGAATCCAATCTACATCCACAGCTGTGGCAAAAACGCCCTTCATCTGGTCATTTGCCATGAAATGATCTCCTTTTAAATCGTGTTTTTCAATTCCAATTTTCCATTTATCAGCGGTTTTGTCCATTGAAATAAACAGGTACGAAACATCAGGATTTTTAGCTTGTAGTTCTTTTAATTTTGGCATTGCTTTTACGCAATCACCGCACCAAGAGGCCCAGACTTCAATGACTACAGTTTTTCCTTTGTATTTTTCCAAGATATCTTTAAAAGCGACTTGACTTCCATCCGTGGCTAAAAGGGTTTCTGATAAAGCAGCTTTGGAGAATTCTGTTTTTTGAGGTTTAGAACACGAAAATGTTACAGATGTAATTAGTAGTAGTATTATTTTTTTCATTATGAAATTGTTTTGTAACAAAGTTAATAAAACAATTTGAACCATTCCCATAGAATGCTCTTTTTTGGAAGTGGAACTTTAATAATACGTAATGACATCGTTGTAGTTGATAAATAATTAGCACAAATAAAAAATTTCAAATCAGTAGCCTGCCTTTTGTTTTTTAGACTAAAAAATAATGCTTTTTATCCTACTATTTCTTGTCTTACAGTTCACTAATAGGTCCTAAATAAAAAGGATGGGAACCTGCCAGACTCCTAAAAAGTGCTTGCAATTCCCATCCTAATTTTATAAAAAATAATAGTAACATAAAAGTATTCTTAGTTTCTCTTACTTGAATACTAACTGAAATTTCGTCTAAAATTTCAAATCTGCGAGATCATTGTGATGCACTTTTTGCAGTATTGTTCCTTTATCTAGAATGACGATACTAGGATTAGCTCTTTCAATGGTTTTCAAGGTGATCGCATCACAGAAATAGAAATCAAAGGTCATTCCGAATTGCTTTTTTGCTGTCGCTATTTCTTCTGGTGAGGAAGCGGTCATCCCAATTACTTGGTATCCTTTTGCTTTAGCATCTATATGTAGCTTTTCCATTTTGGCTAAGCCATCTTCATCAGCATGTACCAAATCGTAGGCCACAATTAGCATCACTTTTGGTGATTCTAAAAATTCTTCTTTATAGTCTGAACCCTCTTTTTCCATAGTAAAATCATGAATAGGCGGTACATAACCTTCCGTAATAACTTTGTCTTTTCGGTCTACAAATACGGCTCCTTCTGGAATATTCATTAAGTCTTTTTCAGTGAATTCTTTATCAACACCACCCACTTTGTAAATAAAAACCATTTCAACCACTGATTTTTCCGCACCGTCAGGAATACGCATGCCTTTTTGGATATTATTTCCCACTTTGAAAGGTCTAAAATCGATTAGTGGTAGGTGATTCAAAACCAATACTCCCAGTAAGGAAGATAAAACGATACTGGCATAAATAACAATATTTTGAACGTTATTGTTAAACAATGGCTGGATCAATTTTCTATTAAAATACAATATAATGATAAAAAATAACAGGACAATATCCTTTGTGAAGGATTGCCAAGGCGTCAGTTTCAAAGCATCGCCAAAACAACCACAATCTTTCACCACATTAAAATAAGCAGAATAAAAAGTTAGGAAAGTGAACATCACGATTAAGAGTAATAAACTCCAAACAGTAAATTTAGTTTTATATCCAATAAGTAGCATAATTCCTAAAACTACTTCTAAAATTACTAAAAACAACGCGATTGCTAATGCAAACGGTATGAAAAAAGGCATATTGAAAACAGGTTCACTGAAATATTCTGCCAGTTTATAGGAGAAACCAATAGGGTCATTTAATTTAATTAATCCCGAAATTATGAACAGTATTCCAACGAAAATTCTAGAAAATTGAGTAATTATATTTTTCATTTTTTTTTTGATTGCTTATATTATTTATTTCCAAAACCCATTAAAATCAACGCGAAAACCGAATAATTAATCATATCCTGATAATTAGCATCGATTCCTTCAGAAACTATAGTTTTTCCTTTATTGTCTTCAATTTGTTTGACGCGAAGTAATTTTTGTAAAATCAAATCGGTTAGCGAGCTCACACGCATTTCGCGCCAAGCTTCGCCATAATCATGATTTTTATTTTCCATTAAATCTTTGGTCAGTTTTACCTTGGAATCGTATAATTCAGTCGCCTTTCCAACACTTAATTCAGGTTGGTCAGCAACGCCTAATTCCAGTTGAATCAACGCCATAATGGAATAATTGATGATTCCTATAAATTCGCCTGTTTCATCTTCTTCAATTTTACGAACTTCGTTTTCTTGTAAGCTCCTAATTCTTTGGGCTTTAATGTAGATTTGGTCGGTAAGCGAGGGCAATCTTAAAATGCGCCAAGCACAGCCGTAATCTTTCATTTTGTTGACAAACAGCGCGCGACATGTTGCAATAACGGTGTCATATTCCTTTGAAGTATTCTTCATTATTGGTGTATATTTGTATTCAAATTTTTTCAAAAATAAGATATTTTTTTTGAATGCAGAATTTTGAAGTCTTTAAAACCATAAACGCATGACCATTAACTGTAAAGGAATACTCATTGACTTAGCAACGCCCAAAGTAATGGGAATTTTGAATGTGACGCCAAACTCCTTTTTTGATGGAGGAAAGTATAAAAATGAAACTGAAATCCTATCCCAAGTCGAGAAAATGCTACTTGATGGCGCTGCTTTTATAGATATTGGTGCTTATTCAAGTAAACCCAATGCAGAATTTGTGTCTGAAAAAGAAGAAATTTCAAGAATTGTTCCAGTAGTCGATTTAATTCTAAAACAATTTCCAGAAACACTGCTGTCCATTGATACCTTTAGAAGTGAAGTTGCTAAAGCGACTATTGACATTGGTGCCGCAATCATAAATGATATTTCTGCAGGAAAACTAGATGATAAAATGTTTGAAGTAATAGGAAAATACAACGTTCCTTATATTATGATGCACCTGCGAGGCAATCCGCAAACCATGCAAAGCCTTACAAATTACGATGATATTGTTAAAGAAATGCTGTTTTATTTTTCAGAACGAGTAGCAGAAGCGAGACGTTTTGGAATAAATGACTTAATCTTAGATCCAGGCTTTGGCTTTGCTAAAACGACCGACCAAAATTTTGAAGTTTTTCAAAAAATGGAATTGTTTAAAATGCTAGAATTACCAGTACTTATTGGAGTTTCCAGAAAATCGATGATCTATAAAACACTAGACACCACAATAGAAAAGGCTTTAAACGGAACATCTATTTTAAATACTTTGGCATTGACCAAAGGGGCTAAAATTCTTCGGGTGCATGATGTCAAAGAAGCTATGGAATGTGTTACCTTGTTTAATAAAATTAATTTATAAAGATGAAATATTTTACACTAATTGTTCTTTTTGTACTTTTTTCTTGTGGAAACAAAGAAGATATCTTGTTGCCAAAATCAGCTGTTACGGTTGTCTCTGATGTACAAGATCATTCGCCTATTTATATTTTTTTCAGAACAAAAGATAAAGATACAATGGCAGAGGTAAACCGAAAAAACAGCATTATTTCTACTAATTGGATTTTAAATATTGACAAACGATTGCCACTGCGACTAGTTATTCCGGAAGTGATTAAGTTGCAACAAAAGAAGCGTGAAGAAAAAGCACACAAGAATGAAAAGGCCGAAAATTATTATTCTTACGCAGATACGATTGGAAAAAATTTAGCTTTTATCCCTTTTACAAATGTGTATTACAAAATGGAGAAACCTACTGGAACCATCCTATTTTTCAATAAGAATAATGAGATTTTAATTGAAAATACAATTGTTAAAAAAGAAAAAGTCAAAGAAGTATTGATCCAAATTTTATCAAAAGAACAATCCAATAATTTTACTTTGAGCTTTAATAAAGATCTTAGTTTTGGAAGTTATTTACAAAATAAAATTTTTATAGAAAGCTTAAATTTAGATTTAAAAAGCAAGGAGGAATATGTTCATTAATCAAATCAACTGAAAACTGCGACTGAATATGGAACAGTCTTTATTGATGATGATACGGTTCGTTTTTTAAAATCGTGAAGCCACGATACACTTGTTCGATAAAAAATAAGCGGACCATTTGATGCGAAAATGTCATTAACGATAGTGAAATTTTGCCTTGTGCTTTGGCATAAACCGTATCCGAAAAACCATAAGGGCCGCCAATTACAAATACCAAAGTTTTTATTCCGGAGTTCATTTTCTTTTGTAATTCCTCTGAAAAACCTACGCTGGAAAAATTTTTACCGTTTTCATCTAATAAAATCAATTGATCGGTAGGCGTAATTTTCGATAAAATCAATTCGCCTTCTTTCTCTTTTTGTTGACTTTCCGATAAGTTTTTTACGTTCTTGATATCAGGGATAATATCCAAATCAAATTTGATATAAAAAGACAAACGCTTTGTATAATCGTCTATTAAAGTTTGTAGTGCCTTATTATCGGTTTTACCAATAGCAATCAGTTTGATGTTCATTTTTATTACGTTTCGGGACTGCAAAGATAGAGAAATTGAAACTTTTGTATCAATTATTATGGTTTGAATCTGTCAAAAAGTAGCTACTTGGCCTCAATTCGATCCAAAACCAATTGAAATTGTTCCTCTTTTTTATTCCCAATCAAGAAAGCTATTTCTTCTAAATTAGAACCATTGTAATTGGGGATATTTAATTTTTGTCCTCTAAAAGCAGGATACAATTCGATGATAGGAATTTCTATTGTTTGCCAGTCAGTGTTAGTTTGAAAGTGATAAACATAAGAATGGGAATCACTGGTGTTGGATTTTACTCTAAATTGATATTTTTTGCCATCTCCTTTTAAACGGATGGAAATGAACGTGCTTTTTTCTAAAGTAATGGGTTCAAAGACATATTTAACGGAACAAAATCCCCCATTATTTTCTAAAGAAACAGCACCTTCAAATGTGCCATTTCCTTCAGTATTAAGGTGGAATTGACTTTTTGATTTTCCGCCCATCACTGCATCATTGACTACTTTCCAATGACTTAAATCACTGTCGGCATTAAATTCAAAAATTAGTTTTCGATTCATTTTTCTTAGTTTAAAAATAAATTTTTACAGTCTTATTTTGGTAATGGTGCGCCTACAGCTATGTCACATCGATGGTTGGTTTGCCCGTGTGGCGGATTCATTCCTTCTGGTGTTGGAGTTGTTTCTACTGGAACTGCAGTGGTAGTTACTGTTGGGGCAGGAGCGGTTGCAGTTTGTTGCGGTGTTGTTTGTGTTGCTGTTGCAACTGGAGTATTTAATGGAGCTCCCACTGCAATATCACAGCGGTGACCTGGCTGACCATGCGCCGGATTTGCACCAGCGGCGGCGGTTGTTGGTTGCGCAGTTGTATTTTGTTGTTGGCTTGCTGTAGCAGTTTCAGTTTTCATTTGTCTGCCAACTTCCGTAAACGGAACAACGTTTGTTGGAGTGGTATTTTGGGTTTCTGCCTCCTTTTTACAAGAAGTAAAAACTAAAGAGGCTGCAAAAAGTAAGCTTAAAAAAGATTTCATACACAGTGTTTTTAATTACTAAATTCAAATATAAGATTTTAAATAGGATTGCACTACATAAAATAGTAGGATTCTAAATGTTGAATTTTATACATCAATTGTAGTCAGTTATTTAATAGGATTATTATAAGATTCAACTCTGTAATTTTATTTAATTTTCTGCTAATTGAGGAGTTATCTCTAAATAAAGTACATTCATTTTTATCTTTTTTCCAAAGAACGCGACCTTCAAATTTTCAAATCCACAAAATATATCTTACTTTAGCATTCGATAAATTTCCTATAAAATGATTAGCGACATACAGTTTAAAAACGAGTTAGACATACTCATACAAAACGCCATTCGAGAAGATGTTGGTCCTGGCGATTACAGTTCATTGGCTTGTATTCCGGCTTCTGCAACTGGAAAAGCAAAGTTATTGGTGAAGGAAGACGGTATTATTGCCGGCGTAGCTTTCGCCAAAATGATTTTTGAATTTGTTGATCCTAATTTGCAAATTGAAACTTTTATTCAGGACGGAACTCCGGTACAAAAAGGCGATATCGTTTTTCATGTTTCAGGAAGTTCACAATCTATTCTAAAATCAGAACGAGTTGTTTTGAATTCAATGCAAAGAATGTCGGCTATTGCGACTAAAACTAAAGAATATGTTCGTTTATTGAAAGGAACCAAAACTAAAATTCTAGATACTCGTAAAACTACTCCAGGTTTCCGAGCCTGCGAGAAATGGGCAGTTAAAATTGGCGGAGGCGAAAACCACCGTTTTGCCTTGTATGATATGGTAATGCTAAAGGACAATCACAATGATTTCGCTGGCGGAATAACATTGGCCATAACCAAAACAAAAGCCTATCTCAAGGAAAAAAATCTGGATCTTAAAATCATTGTTGAAGCCAGAAATTTAGACGAAATCAATGAGATTTTGAAAAGCGAAGGTATTTACAGAATTTTGATAGACAATTTCAATTTTGATGATACTAAAAAAGCAGTAACTTTGATTGGTGGAAAATGCTTAACGGAATCTTCTGGAAATATCAACGAAAATACCATTCGCAGCTATGCGGATTGCGGAGTAGATTTTATTTCCTCTGGTGCCTTAACACATTCTGTTTATAACATGGATTTGAGCTTAAAAGCAATATGAGTAAAGAAATTGAAGCAAAACTGAAAAGAATCCCAGTCGTACGGAATCTCGTCTATGGTTTAAAAAAGATAGAGCTTCCGTGGCTAAAAGGGCTATCTCTATATGATTTGTTGGAATTGTATGGTCTAGGAATCGTAGAAAGCGCTTTGACCTATCATGCGAGCGCCATTGCATTTAGTTTCTTTATGGCGTTGTTTCCCTTTGCTCTTTTTATCTTAAATCTAATCCCGTTTATACCTATTGTGGGTTTTCAGGAAGATTTTTTGATGTTTGTCAAGGATGGAGTGCCTCCTAACACTTATGATGCCATTTATAAAATCATTACCGATATTCTTAATAATAGTGATTCAGGTTTATTGTCTTCTGGATTTATATTGTCCATATTTTTGATGGCCAATGGATTGAATGGAATCTTAGGGGGATTTGAAACCTCTAGACATGTCCTAATCAAAAGGGGTTTTATACGCCAGTATGTAGTAGCATTAGGCATGTCCTTATTATTGTCGCTTTTGCTAATCGTAACCGTATCGATCATCGTTGTTTTTGAGGTGATTATACAAAAAACAGTATTTAGTGACCAAGTTCAACTGGTCGTTCTAGGGCGGTATGCATTCGTTATTGCGATGATTTTAATCACAACCTCTATACTTTTTAAATTTGGTACCAAACACGACAAAAATAGAGCTTTCATTTCCATAGGGTCCGTATTTACAACCATTTTGATTGTTTTGGATTCGTATTTTTTTGGGATTTGGGTCACAAAGTTTTCACAATACAATGAATTATATGGTTCAATAGGGACATTATTGGTCTTGATGTTTTATATTTGGATCAACTGCATGATATTACTGTTGGGTTTTGAACTGAATGCCTCAGTAAACAAGTTAAAAGCAAAAAATGAATAATTAATTAAATCAAAATAGTTTTACTTTTAGGAGCTATTTCCTGCTATTCGTTACAATCTTTTTTCTCGTTAAAGAAACGAGAAAAAAGGATTTTCACTGCTATCAGGGCTAAAAAATAATAAAATGAAAAACACTATTACAATGCTTGCCTTATTTATTTCAATGGCTTTTTATGGTCAAAGTCACAGCGTCCTCGGAAAATGGAAAACTATTGATGACGAAACGGGTAAAGCTAAATCTATAGTCGAAATCTACGAGCGTTCTGGAAAAATCTACGGAAAAATAATTGACATCATCGATGTGGATAAGAAAAAAAGCGTGTGTACCGAATGTTCAGGCGAAGAAAAAAATAAACCAGTGATGGGACTTGTTATTATTAAAGGTCTCAAAAAAGATGGTAAAGAATACAATTCAGGCAAAATTCTTGATCCAACTACAGGGAAACAATACAAATGCTTTTTGGCTTTGGACGGAAATGACAAATTGAAAGTACGCGGGTACATTGGCGTTGCTTTATTTGGAAGAACACAAACTTGGAACAAAGTAAAGTAAATTTATTTTTTTGTTTAAAATCCTTATTTCTTTGTCCGCTGTTCAAACTTGATAACGATAACGGATAACGGATAACCGATAACAGACAACCAATAACCGATAACCGATAACGGACAACCAATAACCGATAACCGACAACCGATAACCGACAACCGATAACGGAAAACGGACAACCGATAACAGATAACCGATAACCGACAACCGATAACCAAAAATCCATGCATTTCGTAGAAGTAATTTTACCACTTTCCCTTGCTAAAACATTTACCTACAGTATTTCTGAGGCAGAGTTTCATTACATTCAAATAGGGATGAGAGTAGCAGTTGCTTTTGGTAAAAGTAAAATTTATACGGCTTTAGTTATTGAAATTCATCAAAACAAACCTGCTCTATATGAAGCCAAGGAAATTCATCAAATTCTGGATGAAAATCCAAGAGTCACCCAAATCCAAATTGCGCATTGGCAATGGATTGCCTCTTATTACATGTGTGCTATCGGGGATGTGTATCGCGGTGCCATGCCCAGTGCACTTTTGCTGGAAAGCGAAACCCTGATTTCTCAAAAAACAAATGTGATTGTGGATACCAGACTGCTTACTGATGATGAGTTTCTGGTTTATGAGGCTTTACAACAACAAAATTCTCTAAAAGTTCAAGATATTATTGCAATCTTAAACAAGAAAAACATTTTTCCTGTTATCCAAAAGTTAATTGATAAAAATATCTTAGTACTTCAGGAGGAAATGCAGGAAAGTTATAAACCGAAGTTAGTGCGCTATGTACGCTTGCATCCTAAATACGAGAGCAATCAAGGCTTAAGCGAATTATTGGAAATCTTAAAAAGTGCCCACAAACAAAAAGAAATTGTTATGCGCTATTTCCAGCTGAGCGCTATGGAAAAGAAACCAATTACTGTAAAAAAACTCGTTGAAGAGGCTAATGCTTCGTCGGCGATTGTAAAAGCCTTAATCGAAAAAGAAATTTTAGAAGATTATTTTTTGCAGCAAGACAGGGTGATATTCAACGGAAAAATAAAAGAACAAGAATTACAATTGAGTGCAGATCAACACGAAGCTTTTGTCGCAATTAAAGCTAGTTTTATTCAAAAAGAGGTTTGCTTGCTTCATGGAGTTACTTCCAGCGGAAAAACAGAAATTTATATAAAACTGATTGAAGAATATCTGGAAGCTGGGAAGCAAATTTTGTATTTACTTCCAGAAATCGCTTTGACGACACAATTAGTAGGTCGGTTAAGAACTTATTTTGGCAACCAAGTGGCTGTCTTTCATTCGAAATACAACAATAATGAGCGCATCGAAGTTTGGAATCAAGTGCTTCAAAACTCCCAAAAAGCACAAGTGATAATAGGAGCGAGGTCTGCTTTGTTTTTACCATTTGGCAACTTAGGATTTATAATTGTTGACGAGGAACACGAACAAACGTTTAAGCAAGTTGATCCCGCTCCACGTTATCATGCGCGAGATGCAGCCATTGTTTTAGCGCATTCCCATAAGGCCAAAGTTCTCTTAGGGTCTGCAACACCTAGTATTGAGACATACTATAATGCTAAATCAGAAAAATTTGGTTTAGTCGAGATCTCAAAGCGATACGGAAACGTAATGATGCCAAATATCGAATTGGTTGATTTGAAAGACAAATACTTTCGTAAAAAAATGACAGGACATTTCAGCGATGTTTTAATTGCAGAAATAACAAATGCTTTGTCTCTGGGAGAGCAAGTAATTTTATTTCAAAACAGACGAGGATATTCTCCCGTAGTAGAATGCATTACTTGTGGTCACGTACCTCAATGCCAGCAATGTGATGTGAGCCTGACTTATCACAAACATAAAAATCAGTTGCGATGTCATTATTGTGGTTACAGTATGGCTAAACCAACACATTGTCATGCCTGCTCTAGCATTGATTTGACCACTAAAGGTTTTGGAACCGAACAAATTGAACAAGAATTATTATCTATTTTTCCAAATTCAAAAATAGGGCGAATGGATCAGGATACAACCCGAGGAAAATTTGGTTTCGAAAAAATTATTGATGGTTTTAAGAACCGAGAAATGGATATTTTGGTTGGGACTCAAATGCTTGCCAAAGGCTTGGATTTTGATAATGTAAGTTTAGTAGGGATTATGAATGCTGATAATATGTTATATCATCCTGATTTTAGGGCTTTCGAACGAAGTTTTCAAATGATGACTCAGGTTGCAGGAAGGGCTGGACGTGCTGAAAAGCAAGGAAAAGTTATTATACAAACTTATAATCCCAATCACAATACGATACAACAAGTTACGACTACTAATTACCTTGGAATGTATTATGAACAATTGTATGACCGACAAATTTACAAATACCCTCCTTACTTCAGAATTATAAAACTTACTCTGAAGCAGCGTGATTTTGATAAATTAAAAGAAGGATCGATGTGGTTGTACCAAGTGATGAGTCAAAACCTGAGTATGCCGGTTTTAGGTCCTGAAGAACCCGCTATCAGTAGAATTAGAAATGAGTACATTCGTACAATAATAATAAAAATACCGCAAAATGTGTCTATTGGAAACACAAAAAAAACCATCCAGAAAATGCTGAATAGTTTTGAAGCTGTTGCTCAGTTTAGAGCTGTAAAAGTTTCGTTAAATGTAGATTTTTATTAATGTAAGAGCTTAAGAGAAGGAAAGTGCTCGCACTAAATCTTCTTTTTTGTGACGGCTCAACGGAATTTTTGTCATTCCAATTTCAGCATATTTGCTATTGAATCTTTCCACTTTATCAATGTTGATGATATACGATTTGTGTACTCTGACAAATTTTTCTTTAGATAAATCATTCTCAAAAGATTTCATTGTAGAAAGTACTAAGTTACTATCTTCCTCAGTAACCACTCTTACATAATCGCCAAATGCTTCAATCCATTTTATTTTCGAAGTGAAAATTTTGAGTTTTTTTAAATTGCTTTTAATGAAAATATGCTCGCCTTCTTCTTCTTTATTGTCTTTTTTTAGTAAATGGAAATCAATAGCTCTTTTTACCGAAGCATTAAATCGATCAATTGCGATTGGTTTTTGAAGATAATCCGTTGCATCGTAATCAAAAGCTTTCATGGCATATTCAGCCTTGGAAGTGATGAAAATAATTTGGGGTTTAATTTTTAAGCCATCAAGAAAATCAAAACCACTAATTACTGGCATCTCGATATCAAGGAAAATAAGGTCCACGTTGTGAATGGACATGCAACTTTTTGCTTCGATTGCATTAGAAAAATCGCCTATTAGGTGTAAATTTTGATGATTATTAACTAATTTAGCGATAATCATTCTCTGGATAGAGCTATCATCCACCACGACACAGTTTAGTTTCATAATAATGTATTTAAAGATTTGGCTACGTAAACATACTACTTTTTTATTAAAAAAAAATAATTGAACGGTTTTTTTTTGTCATACGTCGAATAAAACGGAATAACACTTGTTTGCTAAGAATTATTGCTTACTTTTGCACCCAAAATAACAAATAAATATATATTTATGAATCATTATGAAACTGTTTTCATTTTAAATCCCGTTTTATCTGAAGTTCAGGTAAAGGAAACAGTAAGCAAATTTGAAGATTTTCTTACTAGTAGAGGAGCAGAAATGGTGTCGAAAGAAGACTGGGGCCTTAAAAAAATGGCTTACGAAATTCAAAACAAAAAATCTGGTTTTTACCATTTATTCGAATTCAAAGTAGCTGGAGAAGTTCTTATTGCCTTTGAGACTGAATTTAGACGTGACGAAAGAGTAATGCGTTTCTTGACTGTAAGTCTTGACAAACACGCTATTTCTTGGGCTGAAAGAAGAAGAACTAAATTAAAAGCAACAAAAGCGTAATCATGGCTACACTACAACAATCGGCTTCAGGAAAAAAAGACGGAGATATCAGATATCTAACGCCTTTGAATATAGAAACAAACAAACAAAAAAAGTATTGTCGTTTCAAAAAATCAGGTATCAAATATATTGATTATAAAGATGCTGATTTCTTATTAAAATTCGTAAACGAACAAGGGAAAATTCTTCCTCGTCGTTTAACAGGAACTTCGTTAAAGTACCAAAGAAAAGTGTCAGTTGCTGTGAAAAGAGCACGTCACTTAGCTTTAATGCCTTATGTAGCGGATTTACTAAAATAATAATTTAACTCAGTTGTTGGTTTTCTGAAACAAGAAACCTAACTTCTATAACAAAGGACAACAACATGGAACTTATTTTAAGACAAGACGTTCAAAATTTAGGATTTAAAGACGATATCGTTACCGTAAAAAACGGTTTTGGTCGTAACTTTTTGATCCCAACAGGTCAAGCGCACTTAGCTACTTCTTCTGCAAAGAAAGTACTAGCTGAAAACCTAAAACAAAGAGCGCATAAAGAAGCTAAAGTAGTAGCAGATGCTAAAGCATTAGCAGAAGCTTTGAAAGCTATTGAAATTAAAATCTTTGCAAAAGCAGGTGGTGAAAAATTATTCGGTTCAATCACGAATATTGATATCGCTGAATCTTTAGCTAAAGGTGGTCAACAAATCGAAAGAAAATTCATCACAAGCGGAATTGTTAAACGTACTGGTAAGTATACTGCTAGTGTTCGTTTACACAGAGATGTTATCGTTGAATTGGATTATGAAATTGTTGCTGAAAAAGCATAAATTTTTTAAATTTATATATTTAAATCCCGATGGAAGTCGGGATTTTTTTTGTTTAATCTGAACTCGTTTCAGATTCGCTACTCTAAATTATAACCTGTTAGGTGCCTTTTTTAGAAAAGGTGCTTAAATAAATTCAGTATAAATGAAATATTCGAGATTAACAAAAGAACAATTTGAGGAATTGAACCAGGAATTCAGTACTTTTTTAGCAACTCAAACTATTGACAAAGCAGAGTGGGATAAAATTAAAGCAGAAAGACCAGAAGTTGCTGAACAAGAATTAGATGTTTTCTCTGATTTGGTTTGGGAAGGGGTTCTTACAAAGGCAGTTTTTTTAGAACATTTTTCTAAAAATCATATTTTCCTTTTTCAGTGCTTTGATACCTATGTTCATTCTATTGTTTTAAAATCAGTAGTTCCAGAAACTGATTTTTTGACACGAGAAGGTTTGCAATGGCTTAGTGATAATATGTTTACCGATACTATAGAAATGAAAATTGGTAAAAAAGAATTCACAGAAGACCGCAATGCTTCTATTTTTGCCCTAATACAGCAAGGTGCTTTTTTGAGCGATGGTCTCTTATACAAGCAAATTAATTCGATTATTGAGTCTTAATTTTGTTGTTTTTTCTTTTAATTTGGTTATTTTAGTACGCTTTTACAAAAACTAAAATAGCCAATTTTATTTTATATGGAT
The DNA here is from genome assembly GCF_015751645.1 of Flavobacterium sp. CG_9.1. Classification (NCBI taxonomy): domain Bacteria; kingdom Pseudomonadati; phylum Bacteroidota; class Flavobacteriia; order Flavobacteriales; family Flavobacteriaceae; genus Flavobacterium; species Flavobacterium sp. CG_9.1. Next base: position 44,261 of record NZ_JADOVC010000014.1, on the reverse strand, counting down.
ATTCAAAATACGATTCAAACTTTGAGAGCCGAATTAGATCAGCACAATTATAATTATTATGTGTTGGATAAGCCAATAATTTCCGACTACGAATTTGATTCGAAATTAAAACAGCTTCAAAAGCTTGAAAATGAGCATCTGGAATTTTTTGATGAAAATTCTCCTACCCAGCGAGTAGGCGGTACCATTACAAAAAACTTCCAAACCGTAGCCCATCAACACCGAATGTATTCTCTTGATAATTCCTATTCTAAAGAAGAATTGAAAGAGTGGGAAAAACGAGTTCAAAAAGTGTTAGGCGAGGTTCCCTTAGCGTATACTTGCGAGTTAAAATATGATGGGGCATCCATTAGCATTACGTATAAAAACGGAAAATTAAAACGTGCCGTCACTCGTGGCGATGGTTTTCAGGGTGACGATGTGACTAACAATATTAAAACGATAAAATCCATTCCATTACAATTAAAAGGGAATTTCCCTGTAACGTTTGATGTGCGTGGTGAGATTATTTTACCTTTTGCTGGTTTCGAAAAAATGAATCAGGATTTAATAGAAATTGGAGAATTACCCTATTCAAATCCTAGAAATACTGCATCGGGTAGTTTGAAATTACAGGATAGTGCCGAAGTAGCAAAGCGTCCGCTAGATTGTTTACTGTATTTTTTAATAGGAAACAATCTTCCATTCCAGTCTCAATTCGAAGGATTAGAAACGGCCAGAAATTGGGGATTTAAAGCACCTAAGGAAGCCAAATTAGCGCGCAGTTTAGAAGAGGTTTTTGAATTTATTGATTATTGGGACATTCATAGACACAACCTTCCTTATGAAACGGATGGCGTGGTTGTAAAAGTAAATTCGTTTCATTATCAGGATGAATTAGGGTTTACTGCAAAATCACCTCGATGGGCAATCGCCTATAAATTCAAATCCGAACAAGTTGCAACTAAATTAAATTCTATTTCCTACCAAGTGGGGCGAACTGGAGCAATTACGCCGGTGGCTAATTTAGAGCCTGTGCAATTAGCGGGAACCATTGTCAAAAGGGCATCGCTGCATAATGCGGATCAAATTGAGAAACTTGATATTCGTATTGGAGATACTGTTTTTGTAGAAAAAGGCGGAGAGATTATTCCAAAAATCATTGCTGTTGATTGGAGTAAACGTCCCGTAAATTCAGAGCCTACAAAGTACATTACAAATTGCCCAGAATGTCAAACAGAATTAGTTCGTGGTGAAGGAGAAGCAAACCACTATTGCCCTAATTTTTACGGATGTCCACCACAGATTATCGGTAGAATTCAGCATTATATTTCAAGGAAGGCAATGGATATTGAAGGTTTGGGAGGTGAAACAGTCACCTTACTTTTTAATAATGGATTGGTTCATAATTATGCCGATTTGTATGAATTAACGGTGGAACAGATTCTTCCTTTGGAAAGGATGGCTCAAAAATCGGCTGAAAATTTGGTAAAAGGGGTTGCGAATTCTAAAAGTATTCCTTTCGAAAGTGTTTTATTTGCACTCGGAATCCGCTTTGTGGGGGAAACGGTCGCTAAAAAATTAGCCAAGCATTATAAAAATATCGATGCATTACGAAATGCAACTTTAATAGATTTGGTTTTAGTAGATGAAATTGGAGACCGAATTGCGCAAAGTGTTATTGATTTTTTTCAAAATCAGGAAAATACAATTATAATTGACAGATTAAAAGAGTACGGGATACAGTTTGAAATTACCGAAAAAATTAATCTCAATGCAACTAATAAACTTGCTGGTAAAACATTTATAGTTTCAGGTGTTTTTGCTAAATTCTCTAGAGATGACTTGAAAAAAGCAATCGAAGATAATGGCGGAAAAGTAGGGAGTTCTATTTCTGCCAAAACTGATTACGTTGTCGCAGGGGATAATATGGGACCTGCAAAATTAGATAAAGCGAATAAACTTAAGATTTCAATAATTTCCGAAGATGATTTTATCAACTTAATCAGTAACATAGATGCAGGTAAAGACTAGTAATTTTGGTTCTTTAAAGGAAAGCGGAATCAGCCTGTTGTTGTTTTCTTTCGTTTTCCTGGAGGTTAGTGCTGAGTTATTTTCATTTAGAGTAATCTTGTTTGCTTTCAGACCTTTTGTTATAATTTTGATCATGTATCTCTATTGGATCACTTCCATAGAGAGAAGTTTACTTTTTTTTACAACATTGTTTTTTTTGCTACTTACCAGCATTTTTATACTTTCGGAATCCTTGGTTTTTTTGATGTTAGGATTAGCGGGTATTGCTATTCACAGATTACTATTAATATTATACAGCATAAAGTTGAATAATATCAAGGATTTTGTGCCCATATTGATTGCAGTTATTCCTTTTATTTTTGTTTTTTCTTATTTACTCTCTATTTCAGATGAAATTCCGGAAATCAGTTATTATCCTTTAGTAGTACAAAACATTTTAGTATCAATTCTTGCAGGGGTGATCTTGTCTAATTATTTTATGAATGAAAATAACAATAAGCCTTGGTTGTCTATTTTTGGACTTTTATCGACAGGACTTTATTTTATTGTTTTTATTGAAAAATGTTTTTTATCTAATTTGCCTCCAACTTATTTTAGACCATTAGGAATGATTTTGTTTGCTACTAGTTATTATGCTCTTTATAAATTTGTGATTAATACCGAACGTTTAAATGCCGACTTACTTGAAAGTACCGCGTAACGTATCTTATTTTTTTTTAACGTACCGATAAAAAAATCGATTACAGTTAAACTATAATCGATTTTCCTTCAAAAGCTTTGGCTTTATTGTTGTCTAAATAAAAGTCTATTCTTCCTAAATTAATGCCGTAGCAACCCACCTGATTTACTAAAACGTCTTTTCCTGCAACGTTTTTTACTACCGTGGGTTTATCTAGAAAAGTATGAGTGTGACCACCAATAATTAAGTCAATATCCTGAGTTAGTTCGGCTAATTTTAAATCACAAATTTTAGTAGGCTCGTCTCTGTATTTGTATCCTAAATGTGATAAACAAATTACAATATCGCATTGCTGTTCTTTCTTTAAAATCCGAACCATATCTTGTGCCGTTTCAAGAGGATCATTATAAACTGTTTCCTTATACATTCCTTTGTCCACAAGTCCCGCAAGTTCAATTCCAAGTCCAAAAACTCCCACTTTAATTCCGTTTTTGTTGAATATTTTATACGGCTTTACAAAACCATCCATCACGGTGTTTTTAAAATCGTAATTGGCAGAAATGAACTCAAATTTAGCGTGTGGCATTTGCGCGTGCAAACCTTCCACACCGTTATCAAAATCGTGATTTCCTATTGTAGATGCATCATACTGCATCATACTCATCAATTTGAACTCTAATTCTCCCCCGTAATAATTAAAATAAGGCGTTCCTTGGAAAATATCGCCTGCATCTAATAGTAAAACGTTTGGATTTTCTTTTCGTATTGTTTCAATCAATGCAGCTCTTCGCGCCACGCCACCCATATTTGCATTTCTGGGATGATCTGCTGGAAATGGATCAATATAACTGTGAACATCATTCGTGTGTAAAACTGTCAATTGTCTGGTTTTTGAGGTCTCAAAACTGCTTAAAGACACACCTAAACTCAATAAAGCTGAACTAGCAGCTGTTTTCTCTATAAATTCTCTTCTTTTCATTTTATATTTTTTTGAAGCTATTTCCCGCTTTACGCTATATCCACGCAAAAAAAAGCGTGGGATGCCGCTTTAATCGGGGCTAGGGCTTTCTGTTTTCTAAAACTATTTGTTCTTTAAATTCGAATTACTTATTCAACCGTAATTCTAACATCCTTTATTACAGGAATAGTATCCACTTCTTTAAAATAATCAATAAGGATATTTCGAAGTTTGTATTCTAAATCAAATTTATTAACTCCTTTTTTGAAGAAATTCATATTATCTCCACCATTAGATAAATAATCATTGGTTCCTACATAATAAATGGTCTCTTTTTGAACAGGTTTCCCTTGAACTAAAATATTTTTCGCAACATTATTTTTATCAATTGTAAATGTTACTCCAGCTAATGGATGTGGTTTCTTTTCAGCAATAAAAAAGTCGACCATTTCAAGAATTTGCTCACCTTTTAATGCAATAACAACTAAACTATTTTCAAAAGGCATGATTTCAAAAGCCGTTCTGGCAGTTACATTTCCTTTTGGAAGTATAGAACGGATTCCACCGCTGTTGAGTAAACAAATATCAATATTCTTTTTTTCTCTAGCTTGAAATACAAGGTTGCCTCTCATTAAAGTAACATCAGCCATCAAATTACCAATTGTAGTTTGCCATTTACCCGTGCTTTTATCCAATGTTTCCGGACAATACGCTAATACACTATCTAAATCTTTGTTGATGTGTTCCCGATACGGTCTTATGAAATTTTCAATTGCTGGAACTTGGTTTTCTTTTTCTGTAATAGGAATTCGTTTTCCTTCGATTTTAGTAACATAATAATTTTGTTTGCTGCAAGAGACAACTAAAAAAAATGTTAAGAATATAACAAAAAGTTTAGAAACGTCATTATACTTTTTTAGATTTACCATTTTAAATGCGACTTAATTAATTAATTTTGTAACTAAGTAAAAGTAATATGTTTTTAAATTATATAAAGGATTTTTTTGTAAAAAAATCACTTAAAAATACCTTGAAAAATTTGAAAAACATAAATGCTGTTGGTACAATACAAAGCGTTGGTTTATTGATTGATGCAACTGATTTTGAACAAACGGATCTGTTAATTGAAGCTTTAACGGCTAACGGAATAGCAGCGGATAATTTGAAAGTGTTGGCATTTTACAATAAATTTAGCAATAACCAAAAGAACCTTTATACTACATTTGATGCTGGGGATCTTAAATGGAACGGCCAAATTTCAAATGACGATGTTGTTGCGTTCTGTGCTGAAAAGTTTGATCTTTTAATTAGTTATTATGAAAAAGAGAACGCTATTTTAATGCAAATTACGCACCATTCAAAAGCCCAATTTAAAGTGGGATTCTCGTCAATAGATAAAAGATTAAATCATTTTATGATTAAAACGACAATAACTGCTTACACTGTTTTTGTAAGTGAATTATTTAAATATTTAAAATTATTAAACAAAATATAATATAAGTTATGCAATCATTAATAGGAACAGGTGTTGCTCTTGTAACTCCATTTAAACAAGATTTTTCAATTGATACTGAAGCATTAAAAAGAATTGTTAATTTTTCTATAGACGGAGGAATTGAGTATCTGGTAGTATTGGGAACAACAGCCGAAAATGCTACTTTATCATCAGAGGAAAAAGAAATAGTTATTCAAACTGTAATCGAAGCCAATAATGGAGTGCTGCCTTTAGTGTTGGGAGTAGGAGGTAACAATACTGCGAAAGTTGTCGAAGAGTTGAAAACAAGAGATTTATCAGCGTTTGCGGCGATACTTTCTGTTTCTCCATACTATAATAAACCGACACAGGAAGGGATTTACCAACATTTTAAAGCGGTTGCGGAAGCGGCTCCAATTCCTATCATTTTATATAATGTTCCAGGAAGGACAGCGAGTAATATGTTGCCTTCAACTGTTGTGCGTTTGGCTAATGAATTCAAAAATGTTGTTGCTATAAAGGAAGCAGCAGGTGATCTTGTTCAAGCAATGCAACTTTTAAAAGACAAACCAAAAGATTTTTTGGTAATTTCAGGTGATGATATGATTGCTTTACCAATAGTTTTGGCGGGTGGAGCTGGCGTGATTTCAGTTATTGGTCAAGGCTTTCCTAAGGAATTTTCTGAGATGATTCGTTTAGGTCTGAATAGAAAAGTGGATGAAGCCTTTAAATGTCAGTACCTATTATCGGATTGTATTGATATGATTTTTGAGCAAGGAAATCCAGCTGGAATCAAGCAAGTGTTTCTATCACAGGGAATATCAGAAAACACCGTTCGTTTGCCATTAGTAAAAGTAGATGATGAATTGGCCAGCAGAATTGATCAATTTGTAAAAAAAATCAACAAACAAGCCTAAAAAAGGAGTTTTATTTTAAACAAAAAATATATTTTGAAGTCGCTAAATTAATAACTAAATTTGCCACCGAAACTTCGGTATGATTTTGTAGGCTGTTTTAACCAAGAAATCATAAAAAAAGTAAAAAAATGAAAAAACTACTATCTCTACTGCTTCTTGTCGCTGTATTTAGTTCTTGTAACGAATACCAAAAAGCATTAAAATCCGAAGATGTTGCTGTTAAATTTGATATGGCTACTAAATTATATGAGGCTGGAAAATACTCTAAAGCAATCCGTGTTTTTGAACAAATTGCTCCTGCTTATAGAGGAAAACCTCAAGCAGAAAAATTGTTTTATATGTTTTCACAATCCTACTACAAAACAAAACAATATACATTATCAGGCTATCAATTTGAAAGTTTTGTTTCAAGTTATCCTAAAAGTGAAAAATTGCAAGAAGCAGCATATTTGGGAGCCAAAAGTTATTCCATGTTGTCTCCAGTATTCAGTTTAGATCAAACAGATACGAACAAAGCATTAGACAAATTGCAATCCTTTATTGATACGTATCCAAACTCTGACTATGCAGCAGAGGCTAACAGTGCTGTAAAAGTACTGAGTGAAAAAATCGAGAAAAAAGTATATGAAAATGCGAAGGGATACAATACAATTTCAGATTTTAAATCGGCAATTGTTGCTTTAGATAATTTTGTTGCAGATTATCCTGGAACACCATTTAAAGAAGATGCTTTGTATTACAAGTTTGATTCAGCTTATCAATTGGCTATTAATAGCGTTCCTGCAAAAATGCAAGATCGTTTAATTGTGGCTAAAACTGCCCAATTAAATTTGATGAAATTTAACGCCGAAACAAAGTATAAAAAAGTAGCTACCGAAATGTTAGCACGAATAGAGAAAGATTTACAAAAATTTACTAAATAAATAAAGTCATGGATTTAAAAAAGACGAATGCTCCAGTAAATACAATAACATACAACAAAAATGTTATTGAAGAACCTACTGGTAATGTGTATGAAGCAATAACCATTATGGCTAAAAGAGCAAACCAAATCAATTCTGAAATCAAAAAAGAGTTGACAGAGAAATTAGAAGAGTTTGCGACATATAATGATAGTCTTGAAGAAGTTTTTGAAAATAAAGAACAAATCGAGGTTTCAAAATTTTATGAAAAATTGCCAAAGCCACACGCTTTAGCAGTTCAAGAATGGTTAGATGGTAAAATTTACCACAGAGATTCAAATAAATAATAGTACGATGTCAGTTTTAAACGGGAAGAAAATTTTACTAGGAATTTCTGGTGGAATTGCAGCGTATAAAACAGCATCTTTAGTACGACTTTTCATAAAAGCAGGTGCACATGTCCAAGTGATAATGACACCTGCTTCTAAGGATTTTATTACTCCACTGACGTTATCTACGTTATCTAAAAATCCTGTATATTCTAGTTTTTACAACCAAGATGATGAGAATGAAAAATGGAATAATCATGTAGAATTGGCACTTTGGGCTGATTTAATGATTATTGCTCCTGCGACGGCTAATACAGTGTCTAAAATGGCCAATGGAACGTGTGATAATCTTTTGATTGCCGCGTATTTATCAGCAAAATGTCCTGTATATTTTGCTCCTGCAATGGATTTAGACATGTACAAACATCCTTCTACTTTAGCGAATTTTACTTTTCTAAAACAATTTGGAAACACAATAATTCCTGCCGAAAGTGGTGAATTGGCAAGTGGGTTATCTGGAGAAGGCAGAATGGCTGAACCAGAACACATCGTTGCTTTTATAAAAGATGATTTAAATAGTAAACTTCCACTTAAGGGCAAAAAAATATTGATTACTGCCGGTCCAACTTACGAAGCAATAGATCCTGTACGTTTTATAGGAAATCATTCTTCCGGTAAAATGGGTTTTGATATCGCAAGTAGTGCTGCAAATTTAGGTGCTTCCGTGATTTTAATCTCCGGACCTACAAATTGCACTGTTTCTAGTCCATTCATACAGGTGATCCCAGTTGTTTGTGCAGAAGAAATGTATTTGGCTTGTCATCAGTTTTATCCAGATGTAGATGTAGTTGTGGCAGCAGCAGCAGTGGCAGATTATAAGCCTAAGCATGTTGCTCAACAGAAAATTAAGAAAGCCGCTTCTAATTTTGTAATCGAACTCGAAAAAACAAAAGATATATTAGCTTCACTAGGTTTGCTAAAGAAAAATCAATATTTGATTGGTTTCGCTTTAGAAACAGAAAATGAAATTGAAAATGCAAAGTTAAAAATTCAGAAAAAAAACTTAGATTTGATTGTTTTGAATTCACTTCAGGATGAAGGTGCAGGTTTCGGCAAGGCGACCAATAAAGTTACTTTTATTGATAAATTTTTTCATATTGAACCAATGGAATTAAAGTCAAAAGAAGCAGTAGCAGAGGATATCCTAAATAAAATAATAATGCACTTTGGAATACAACAATAGTAGGCCAAAATTACACCATAATACAAGTTGTTAATTTGACAAAATCCCTAAAATAGAAATCTACAAATGAATAAAATATTTACTTTTTTGCTGCTTTTTATTCTTGGAATTGCCCAAGCGCAACAGTTGAATTGTACCGTTACGGTTGATTCACAAAGATTGAGCGCGACCAATCAACAAGTCTTTAAATCTTTAGAAACTGCTATAACTGAGTTTGTAAATAAAACAGATTGGACGGGTGTCGCGGTGAAGCAGAACGAAAAAATTAATTGTTCGATGTACCTTACGATTTCGTCGAATAGTTCGGATCAATTTACAGCTACCATTCAAGTGCAGTCATCAAGACCTATTTTTAATTCCTCCTATTCTTCTCCAGTATTCAATTATAATGATAAAGATTTTAATTTTAGGTACACGGAGTTTGAAAATCTTATATTTAGCCCAACTACATTTGATTCTAATTTAGTTTCAGTTCTTGCCTATTACAGCTATATGATTTTAGCAATGGATGCAGATACCTTTGTTTTGGAATCTGGTAACCCTAATTTTGAAATTGCTCAAAACATTTCAAATGTGGCACAACAAGGAGGCTCAAAAGGTTGGAGTCAAGCGGATGGCAACCAAACGCGTTTTTTTTTAATAAATGATATGCTATCACCAACTTTTAAACAAATCAGACAAACGCTATTTGATTATCACACTGGTTTAGATTTAATGACTAAAGATGTAAAGATTGCTAAAGAAAAAATTAAAGCAGCAGTGATGAATTTATCAAAATTGAATGCTTCAAGACCAAACGCCTTTCTAACGCGTGTCTTTTTTGATGCTAAATCAGATGAGATCGTTTCTGTTTTTTCAGGAGGTCCAAGCATTACTGTTTCTGACTTAGTCGATAATCTTAATAAAATTTCCCCTTTGAACTCGAGTAAATGGATATCAATTAAACAGTAGTTTTTTTCATTCTTTAGTTTAATTCTAGTCTCTCATTCCTAAAATAAATATAAATGATAACGTCACTTTCGATAAAAAACTATGCTTTAATAGAAAAATTGACTATTGATTTTTCCAAGGGTTTTTCAACAATAACTGGAGAAACTGGTGCTGGTAAGTCTATTATTTTAGGTGCTTTAGGACTTGTTTTAGGAAAAAGAGCAGATTTAACTTCCTTGAAAAATAAAGAAGAAAAGTGTATTATTGAAGCTCATTTTGAAATTTCAAAGTATAATTTGTTGCCTTTTTTTGAAGCTAATGATTTAGATTATGAAAACGAAACTATAATTAGACGGGAGATTCTCCCATCAGGGAAATCTAGAGCTTTTATTAATGATAGTCCTGTGAATCTTCAGGAACTTCAGGAATTGAGTTTGTTTTTGATAGATATTCATTCGCAACAGCAAACACAAGAACTTTCAGAAGAAAATGTTCAGTTTAACATTATTGACGCTATTGCTGGTATTAAGGAAGTTATTTTAGAATATCAAGTACTTTTAAAAAATTATAAAGCAGATAAATCTAAATTAAACGCACTGTTAAAAACACAAACTGAATCTAAAAAAGAGCAGGAATACAATACATTTTTGTTAGATGAATTAGTAGCAGCTCATCTAAAATCTGGTGAACAAGAAACGCTAGAAGCTGATTTTGAGAAATTAAATAATGTTGAAATTATAAAAGAATCTATTGATAAGGCTTTGGCTATTGCCAATGACGAACAAATAGGTGTGATGAATAATTTGAAAGAAATTAAAGTGACTTTACAGAAAATTGCTCCTTTTTCAGCTGATTATCAATCTTTATTAGACAGAATTGCAAGCGTAACGATAGAATTTGATGATATTTCAGAAGAGATTAGTCGCAGTTCAGAAAAATTGGTAAATGATCCAGAGCAATTGGATTTAATTAGTCAAAAGCTACAAGTTATTTTTAGTTTGCAAAAGAAACATCAGGTTAGTACGGTGGAAGAACTATTGCAAATTCAAAGTAAATTAGAAAATTTAGTTTTAGAATTAGGGAACATTGAAGAAGAAATTGCAGTATTGACGGATTCAATAGAGCAAAAGACTGCAACTTTAGATGTGATGTCTGCGGCCATTCATGATAAAAGAGTAGAGTCTATTCCGGTTTTATCTCAAAAGTTGATTGTGATTTTAGAAACTTTAGGAATGCCAAATGTTCGTTTCAAAATAGAAATTAATTCGGTGGAAACGTATTTCCCAAATGGGAAAGATATCCTTCAGTTTTTGTTTTCGGCCAACAAAGGAACTGATTTTGGTTTATTGAAAAAAGTAGCTTCTGGCGGTGAAATGTCGAGAATTATGTTGGCTGTTAAAGCAATTTTGGCACAATATTCAAAACTACCAACACTGATTTTTGATGAAATTGACACGGGTGTGTCGGGTGAAATTGCTATTAGAATGGGCGAAATTATGAAAGAGATGAGTCAAAAGATGCAAGTTTTTGCCATCACGCATTTGCCTCAAATTGCCGCAAAAGGGAATGCACACTTTAAAGTATTTAAATCGACTGTTGGTGACGATACACAATCGGAGCTAAAGTTGTTAAATGACCAAGATAGAGTGGTGGAAATTGCGCAAATGTTATCCGGAACTATTGTTTCTGAATCAGCCTTAAATCACGCGAAAGCCTTGTTGAACTAATATTTTAAATTATATTTGTCGCTAAAAAAAGAAGGACTCAATTAATTTACTAATGTGATTATAAAGTAAAATAGAACTATGAATAAATCAATCGGAATATTTAGCGTAATCTGTATTTCTTTTTTTAATACTTCTTTTGGGCAAACTATGACAACAACTAATGCTGTAGGTTTAGACCCTAGCAATACGTCTATGTTTGCTGTTAGTGATTATTCAGATGGATTTTATGTTACTTTAGAAGATTTTATAAACAAAAAAAAGACCAAACGTAATCCGGTTGAACGCAGAGCGATTGTTGGATTTGAAAAAAAAGTAATACCTAAAGACGTTATTGTAGATCATGTGTTTCTTTATACGGTAGCTGATCAAATGAAACTGACGGGAGTTTTTGCTGTTTCGCTAGAAGGAAATCTTTACATACAACAAAAAAATTTCCGTAAGTATGCGGTAAAAGGAGATAAAAATGAAGAAGGAAATAACCCAAACTCGTACCATAGAGTGTTGCAAGCGGGAAGGTTTTTCTATTTAGAAGCGGAACTTGCTAATAGCTGGTCAAAGGGATTTGCTTATGGAAGCGGTGGAGCTGTTGGAGGTGCAATAGGATCTTCCATGAATCGATTAAAGGGGATTGTATTTGATGTCGTTAAAAAAGAGTTTAATGTTTTAAAAGATTGTAAAGATTTCAATGAATTTTTAACAATTTATCAAGCGGAAAACCTAAAATGCAAAAACAAAAAAATAGATATCGTAACGGTAAGAGAAAACATTAATAAAATTATTAAATAAGAAATTTGTTTTTTAAATCAAAAGAGGAACAAACTGAACAATATAAAACGGAAATAAAAGACAGTTATGATTATTGAACCAAGAATGAGAGGATTTATTTGTACGACATCACACCCGGAAGGATGCGCACAAAATGTTAAAAATCAGATAGAATATATAAAATCTAAGGGAGCTGTTAATGGAGCAAAAAAAGTCTTAGTGATTGGTGCTTCTACTGGTTTTGGTTTGGCTTCCAGAATTACAAGTGCTTTTGGATGTGACGCAGCAACTATTGGTGTGTTTTTTGAAAAAGCACCTTCTGAAGGAAAAACGGCTTCGCCTGGTTGGTATAATTCAGCCGCTTTCGAAACCGAAGCACATACTGCTGGATTGTATGCAAAAAGCATTAATGGAGATGCATTTTCTAATGAAATCAAAAAAGAAACAATAGATCTTATTAAAGCGGATTTAGGTCAGGTAGATTTAATTATCTATAGTTTAGCGTCCCCAGTTCGCATGCATCCTACAACAGGGGTGTTGCACCGTTCTGTTTTGAAACCTATAGGAAGTACCTTTACAAATAAAACCGTTGATTTTCACTCTGGAAAAGTATCAGAGATTTCTATCGAACCATGCAGTGGTGACGATATTGAAAATACAGTTGCCGTAATGGGTGGTGAGGATTGGTCGATGTGGATTGATGCTTTAAAAGCTGAAAATTTATTAGCTCCTGGAGCAACAACGGTTGCGTATTCTTATATTGGTCCCTCATTGACCGAAGCAGTTTATAGAAAAGGGACCATCGGTCGTGCTAAAGACCATCTTGAAGCGACGGCTTTTGCTATCACTGATCGTTTAGCTAGTATAGATGGAAAAGCATATGTATCTGTTAACAAAGCATTAGTAACGCAGGCTAGTTCTGCAATTCCAGTTATTCCATTGTATATTTCCTTGCTTTACAAAATAATGAAAGAAGAAGGAATTCATGAAGGATGTATTGAACAAATTCAACGTTTGTATCAAGAGAGATTGTACACAGGAAATGAAGTTCCTGTTGATGATAGCGGCAGAATTCGGATTGATGACTTAGAAATGCGTTCGGATGTTCAGGAAAAAGTAGCTAAATTGTGGATTCAGGCCGTAACTGAAAACTTAGCTGAAATAGGGGATTTAGAAGGATACAGAAAAGATTTTTATAATTTATTTGGATTTGATGTAGCAGGTGTAGATTATAAAGCGGAAACAAACGAAGTAGTAAATATCGAAAGTATTGCTTAATTAGAAGCATCTCTACAACTGGAAATAGAGGAATAAAATAGAAACTATTTTTAAACCATCAACTGTAAGTTGGTGGTTTTTTTATGGAGAAAGATTATATTTGTTAAAATTTTCAAATTCCAAAATACAATACTAATACGACATTATAATTTATGCTATTTTCCTTAATAATTCCAGTTTATAATCGTCCAGATGAAGTGGACGAACTCTTAGAAAGCTTAACTCATTCCACCTATAAAGAGATATTTGAAATTGTACTTGTAGAAGATGGTTCTAGTTTAGTTTGTAAGGAAGTGGCGCAAAAGTATGGTGATAGACTTGATATTTCATATTATTATAAAGACAACTCTGGTCCTGGTGATTCTAGAAATTACGGTATGAAAAAGGCTAGAGGAGATTATTTTATCATTTTTGATTCGGATTGTATTATTCCAAAAGAATATTTATCAGTCGTTGACACCGCTTTAAAGCAAGACTATGTAGATTGCTTTGGTGGACCAGACCAAGCTTTAGACAGTTTCTCTGACATACAAAAAGCAATCAATTTTGCTATGACTTCCTTTCTTACAACGGGTGGGATAAGAGGTGGTTCGGAGAAAATAGGGAAGTTTCAACCTAGAAGTTTTAATATGGGATTGTCTCGTAAAGGGTTTGAAGCATCCAAAGGTTTTGGAAACATTCATCCTGGTGAAGATCCGGATTTATCGATTCGTTTGTGGAATTTAGGATTTGAAACTAAACTTTTCCCAAAAGCTTACGTCTATCATAAACGAAGAATAGACTGGGATAAGTTTTCCGTTCAGGTAAATAAATTTGGCAAAGCAAGACCTATTTTAAATAGCTGGTATCCAAAATACAGTAAATTGACTTTTTTCTTTCCTTCCATTTTTATTATTGGATTTTTTATCTCCTTTTTATTGATGTTAGTTTTTAATTTTGACTCTCTACTTCAATTGTATTTTGTGTACTTTTTGGTACTGTTTTTGGTGTCTTCTTACCAGAATAAGAGTATTAAAATTGGTTATTTATCTTTAATAGCTGTTTGGAAACAATTTTATGGTTATGGTTTAGGTTTTATAAAATCCTATTTTAAAGTGATAATTTTAAAGCAAAAACCCCAAGAAGCTTTTCCCGAATTATTTTTCAAAATATAATATGACAAAAATTATTGGATTAACGGGTGGCATTGGAAGCGGAAAAACGACCATTGCTAATTATTTTCATTCGTGCGGGATTCCAATCTATATTGCTGATGATGAGGCGAGAAAATTAATGCAATCATCAGAAATTGTAGTTGCTATTAAAAGTACATTTGGCGATATTGTTTTTGAGAATGGCAATATAAATAGAGAAAAACTGGCTAAAATTGTGTTTAATGAACCTGCTAGATTAGCACAACTAAATGCGATTGTTCATCCGGCAGTGAAAAGACATTTTAAACAATGGCTAGTGGACAATAAAGCAGCTGCATACATCATTTATGAAACAGCCATCTTGTTTGAAAGTGGAAGTTATAAAGACTGCGATTTAATCATAACCATCACAGCTCCTGTAGAAACAAGGATTCAGCGTGTTCTGGAACGAGACAAAACGACTCGCGAAGCTATTTTAAAAAGAATGGGCGCGCAATGGACAGATGAAAAACGAACTTCAAAAAGTGATTTTGTTGTGGAAAATAGTACGATCGAAATCGCCAAACGCGAAGTGGATCAAATTCTTAAAATTTTAAAGATTAAACAAAAACATACATAGGTGTTAATGTTTGGTTAATCTATTATTTAATATATTGTTAAAATACTAAATTTGTTTCGATGAACAAACTTTTTTTTAGATTACTTGTTTTATTGATGAGTTTATCCCTTATTGGGATTATTCTTGTTCAGGTGTATTGGTTCAATACGTCTTTTAAAAATAATGATGAGCAGTTTAAATTCCATGTTAAGCAAGTTATTGGTAATGTGGCTGATAAAATTCAAAAACAGGAAGCGTATAACTTTTATGACAAAATAAATCATTATAAAGACAGCACTGGAAAAGTGCCTAAGAAAGACGATATACTGGAGTTTTACTATGTTCAAAAAAATCCAAGAACAAATAAAACAATTATATATTCCAATAGTATAATTTCAGAAGATTACAACATATCACCAACGTTCTTTGATAAAAAATTTGATAGCGAGAAGTTTAAGAGTTTTAGTTCTAAACGCGTTACAGAGGTTTATAGCGACAATTCTATTGACAAATCAGCGGTAAACAAAAGTTTAATACCTGATATCAGAATTGAGAAAATAGGAAATTTAGATGTTCTAGACAATGCTTCTTTTGAGATTTATTATAAAGATTTTGCTGCGGTATTGCCTATTCAGGAAAGAGTTTCAAAAGAAACCTTGAGTAAACTGATCAAAAAAGAATTAGAAGAATATGGTGTTAATACTAAATTTGAATTTAGTGTATATAGCAATAATTTAGCTACCAAAGTAAAATCTACTGATTTTAAATACGATAAAGAGGCAACCTATTCCATTCCTATATTTTCAGATAACGAAGGCAATAGCAAATACCAATTGCTGGTTACTTTTCCTCATAAAAAGAAATTTTTATTGTCTGAATTGGTTAGTGTTACCGTACTTTCTATAATTTTTACACTTATTATTTTAATTGCATACTCTAGCGCTTTGAATCAATTAATTCGCCAACGTCAGATCTCTGAAATTAAAAATGATTTTATCAATAACATGACGCATGAGTTTAAAACGCCAATTGCCACAATTAATTTAGCGTTGGATGCCATTAGGAACCCAAAAATAATTGATGATAAAGAGAAGGTTCTTCGGTACCTCCAAATGATAAAAGACGAAAATAAAAGGATGCATGCGCAAGTAGAAAATGTATTGCGCATATCAAAATTAGAAAAGAAAGAATTAAATATTATCAAAGAATCACATAACATTCATGATATTATAAATGACGCAATAGAACACGTTAATTTAATATTAGAAGATAGGGAAGGGACGATCGTTAGTCATTTTAATGCGCTACGAACTACGGTGTTAATCAATGATGTTCATTTTACCAATGTAATTGTAAATATTTTAGAGAACGCCATAAAATATTCTCCAAATGTGCCAGAAATTGAGGTTTTTACAGAAAATATCAAGGACATGATCATTATCAAAATAAAAGATAAAGGTTTAGGTATGAGTAAAATTGCTCAAAAAAGAATTTTTGAGAAGTTTTATAGAGAACATACAGGTGACATCCATAACGTAAAAGGTCATGGATTAGGTCTAGCGTATGTAAAGAGAATTGTGGACGACCATAACGGTCAAGTTTATGTAGAAAGTGAAAAGGGAAAAGGGAGTACCTTCATAATAAAATTACCATTAATAAATTAGAATATGGAAAATGTAAATAAAAAAATACTTTTAGTTGAAGATGACCTTAATTTTGGAGCGGTTTTAAAAGATTATTTAATGTTAAATGATTTTGACGTAACTCTAGCTAAGAACGGAATGGAAGGATTTGAAAAATTCAAAAAAGATACTTTCGACTTATGTATTCTAGACGTCATGATGCCTTATAAAGATGGTTATACTTTAGCTAAGGAAATCAGAGAAAAAAATAACGAAGTGCCTATTATTTTCTTGACAGCCAAATCAATGAAAGAAGATGTACTCAAAGGATATAAAGCGGGTGCTGATGATTACTTGAATAAACCTTTTGATTCTGAAGTGTTATTGATGAAAATCAAAGCGATAATACAAAGAAAATCTTCGGATACAAAAGCAGAACAAATACAGTTTGAGTTCAATATTGGTAAATTTCATCTGAATTCTAAGCTTCGTTTTCTAACGTTTAATAATGAAGAGCCAATAAAATTATCTCCAAAAGAGAATGAATTATTGAAAATGCTGATTCTTCATGAAAATGATTTAATGCCAAGAGAATTAGCCTTGACAAAAATCTGGAGAGATGATAACTATTTTACTTCAAGAAGTATGGATGTGTACATCGCTAAACTTAGAAAATACCTGAAATTGGATGAAAATGTTGAAATTTTAAACATCCACGGAGAAGGATTTAGATTAGTTGTCAAAAATAAAGTAGTACAATAAAGTAAAGAGGCTTCAAGAAATTGGAGCCTTTTTTTTGGAGCTAATTCCTGCTATCCATTACAATCTTTATTCTCGTTAAAGAAACGAGAATAAAGGATTTTCATTGCTATCAGGGCTAGGGTTTAGAATGATAGATGTATTTGTTTTACATCGGAAAATTTTTCTAAAAATGAGACTCAATACGCGTTATTTCCAATTCAGTTGCAAAGCAAAACTTGTTTTTTCATCCTTGGTAATGCTAAACACCGTTTTACTCTCGGAATTAGTTTCGTGTATTTGAACCTTATCCTTCAAAGATAATTCTTTTAAGAAATTCATCTCAAAACTTTCAATTTTTTGGTTAAGGATTAAGTTTTCGTTTGCTAAATCCAAGCACCACTCTAGATATTTGACATTATTGACATGATTTACAATATCTAAATCGGATAAGAATACTGTTTTTTCAAAAACTATTTCTTTGTCATGATCCAAATTAATTTTTGAAAATCCATGTACTGTAGCTTTGGTATTAGGATAGAGTTCAAAATGATTAAACGGTAAAGCTAAACCTTCAGGACGACGCTTTTTAGTATTGAAAACAGCCCAAAAAGTCTCAGAACCTACAATTTTTTCTCCGTTAACATGCATTTCTAACGCCCGTACAGAACGGGAGTTTTCCAGTGAATTAATCCATGTTTTTACCGTAACGGTATCTCCCCATTTTGGTAATTTAGAAATTTCAACACGCATCCTGCTTAAAACCCAAGCTTGATCGAACTCCTGCATGTCCGTAAAACTTATTCCGCCAACTTCAGAATGGGCTGCAGCGGTTAGTTGCAGAATATTGCATAAATCAGTATACTTTAAAAAGCCATTTGGAGCACATTGCGTAAAATTGATTTCCCAGTCTTTGCTGAGAACAGAGGTAAAGTTTGGAGATATAGACATAGCTAATTTAAATCTTGTTATATGTGAATTTTGTGCGGCAATTGACGGGCACTATTTCTTAGAATTTATGTATTCAATTATTTTTTCATAGGGAGTTTCAAAATCAAACCATTTGGTGATTTCATTTCTTTTAAACCAAGTGAGTTGGCGTTTGGAGAAGCGTCTGGTGTTTTTCTTTATTTCTTCGATGGCAAATTCCAGTGAAATTTCTCTATCAAAATAACTGAATAACTCTCTGTAACCCACAGTTTGCAATGCATTCAACTCTTTGTGAGCAAACAAATCTTTGGCCTCAGCCAGAAGACCTTCGTTCATCATTATGTCCACACGTTGATTGATGCGGTTATAAATGATTTTTCTATCGGCTTCCAAACCTATTAAAATGGGAGTGAAGTTGCGACTGTTTTTTTTCTGGTTTAAAAAAGAAGAATATGGTTTTCCAGAACCAATGCAAACTTCTACAAAACGCATCATTCGTTGCGGATTTTGTAGGGTTTGTGGATTTTCGATGGATAGCATTTTATAATAATCAGGATCTAAAACTTCGAGTTTTTGTTGTAAATATCCGATTCCCAGTTTTTCATAATTCGCATTTATATCTGAACGAATCGCAGGATCAATTTCGGGAAATTCATCGAAACCCTTTAGAATAGCGTCAACATACAACCCCGATCCACCTACTAAAATGGCGTAATCGTTAGTTAAAAAAAGCTCATCTAGTTTAATGATAGCTTCTTTCTCGAAATCTCCTACGGTATAATTTTCTAAAATAGATTTGTTTTGGATAAAATGGTGGTTGGCTGCAGCCAATTCTAATTTGCTGGGAACTGCAGTTCCAATAGTCATTTCCTTGAAAAACTGTCGGCTGTCACAGGAAATTATGTCGCATTTGAAGTAATTGGCCAATACAATACTTAAGGAGGTTTTTCCTATAGCGGTAGGTCCAATAATGGTGATTAGGTATTTCATATTTTTTTAGCCCAGATGGAAACGGAAACCCCGCAGTTATGGAAGTTAGTTTTTCTTGGTGTAAAAGAGCGACTGGAAGAAGCTCCTTTTAAACTATAGAAAAACAACTGGAATAACGAGGAGTTGCAGAGTACAGTTGGATTGGCTTCAAATTAATAAATTATAGTTCTGTTCCACAATGAAAACAGTATTTTGCATTAGATTCATGGCCTTCGGTTCCACAACTTGAACAGGGATTAACCCTTTGGGCTAATGCTTTTTTACGATTAGTATTTGCAAATTCAGCAGAAACGATGCCAGTAGGAACTGCGATTATGCCATATCCCATGATCATCACTAGGGAGGCAATGGCTTGTCCTAGCGGTGTAATGGGTGAAATGTCACCATAGCCAACCGTTGTTAGCGTTACTATAGTCCAATAAATACTGATAGGAATGCTAGTGAAGCCACCTTCTTTTCCTTCGACTACATACATGATTGATCCTATTATGATGCTACTAATTAGCATGAAGTAGATGAAAATAAGAATTTTACCTTTGCTAGCATTTAAAGCCTCCCTTAAATGAATGGATTGGCTAGAAAATTGAGGGTGTTTAAGGATCTTAAATAGCCGCAAAAGTCTAAAAGCACGAAATATAGTTAAGACACTGGTTCCTACAAAAAACAGCGATAAATACATGGGTAAAGTTGCAATCAAATCAATAACTCCATAAAAACTAAAAATATATTTTAACGGTTTATTTATGGAAATAATGCGAAGAAGGTACTCCAGGGTGAAGAAAATGGTGATAATCCATTCTAAAACAAGGAGTTCTTGATGGTATTTTGTGTCGAAACCTTTTACGGTTTCGAGCATAACAATTACTACACTTACTAGTATCACACCTAAAAGTACCAGATCAAATAAACGACCTGAAGCAGTATTTGTCCCGTAAATTACAATATTTGTTTTTTGTCTGAAGGTGTCAAATTTTGACTTTATTCTTTGCATACTTAAATAGGGATTAACATGCGTTTAGAATCGTATTGTTTTTAACGTTTTATTTTTTCTAATATGCCCCTGAATAATGCTTTTGGTATCACGGTTGTTTTGCATTGGAATAATAATGTTTCTCAAGATTTCAATATTGTGTATTTGGTAGTTCAAATCATAAAAAGCATAACCTTTATATATGCCATTTTCTATCAATACTGCTGATCTTTCGCTGATCGATCTTCCTTTATCAATCAACACCATATTTTGATTTTCGAAACTATTTTTTTCGATAAATTCTTGAACTCTTGTATTGTATTCTTTTGGAGAGATAGCGCCTAAGCATGCTCCGTCACATTCTTTTATGCTGTATTGAAAACAGTTCGTTTTAGTGCTATACAATCCTGTTAATTTTTGGCATAAATTATAGTGAGAGGTGATTCTAAACAAAGCATTTTTTCCTTCTTGAATGGAAGTGAAAGAGGTAATTTCTTTTTTACGACCGTCAGCTTTTTGTAGTTTTAAGTTGATGTATCCTTTTTCATCTTTTTCAGCATACAAAGCCAGCTGGAAAATACTTTTTCGTTGAGCTCTATTGTATATGGGTTTATTGATTTTTATTTCTTCGCTTTCTTTCAATAAAGCGACAAGCTCACTTCCAGTTTCATCATAGGTCACGGTGAAAACTTCGGCTTGAATTTTTTTGCATTTAGTAGTTATTCCTGTAAAATGCTGGTTGATTCGTTTTTTTATATTTCGGCTTTTGCCAATGTAAATTAGATTTCCTTTTTCATTATGAATGTAATACACTCCAGTTTTAGCTGGTAATTTAGAAACAATATCTAATAATTTTGGTGCAATACCTTTTTGGATTTCCAGTTTAATAAAATCTTTTACGATTTCTTTTTCCAAATCTTTTTCTAGCAGAATTTTAAATAATTTAACCGTTGCTAAAGCATCACCACTGGCTCTGTGACGGTCTGCCATTGGGATACCAAGGGCACGCACAAGTTTTCCTAGACTGTGGGAAGGTTGCTCCGGTAATAGTTTTTTCGATAATTCGACCGTGCAAAGTGTTTGGGATTCAAAATCGTAACCTAAACGGCGAAATTCAGTTCTTAGGATTCTGTAATCAAAGGACGCATTATGAGCCACGATAACACAATCAGCTGTCATTTCGATAATGCGTTTAGCGACTTCAAAAAACTTGGGAGCCGAGCGCAACATGGCATTATTGATACCAGTAAGTTTGACAACAAACGGTTGAATAGGGATTTCAGGATTTACCAAACTGATGAATTGATCGACCACCTCATGACCATCAAATTTATAGATAGCGATTTCAGTAATTCCTTCTTCATTGAATTGTCCTCCGGTAGTTTCTATGTCTAATATTGCGTACAAATTTTTTATTTAATGTTTAATCTTACAAATTATGAAGTGTCTGAAATGCTTCGCCAGTTCGCTATCGCTCGGGTCAAAAATCGTTGAGCAAAAATTGAAAATCAATTTCTTTCTCCAAAGATACTACTTCCTATTCGAACCATTGTGCTTCCACATTCGATTGCGAGTTGGTAATCTCCCGACATTCCCATGGAAAGAATTGTAAATTGTGAATTGCGAGCTGCAAATGAATCAAAAATCGATTTCAAATGGGTTAATTCTTTTTTTATTTGGTCTTTATTGTCAGTAAAGGTTGCCATTCCCATTAAACCAACAATACGTATGTTCCTCATTTCTTGAAATGCACTTGATGATAGTAGTGAAGTAAGTTCTTGCTCGTCAAGACCAAATTTAGTTTCTTCTTCCGCAATGTGTATTTGTAATAAGCAATCGATAACTCTATTCGCTTTTACGGCTTGTTTATTGATTTCCTGTACTAACTTTAAACTATCTACTCCATGAATCAAGCTCACAAATGGCGCCATAAATTTGACTTTATTGGTTTGTACGTGCCCAATCATGTGCCATTGAATGTCTTTGGGCATTGCTTCCCATTTTTCTGCCATTTCCTGAATTTTATTTTCTCCAAAAATACGTTGGCCTGCATCATAGGCTTCCATAAGAGCTGCAATGGGTTTGGTTTTAGAAACGGCTACTAAGGTTACTTGCGCTGGTAAAGCGGATTGTATAGAAAGTAAATTTTGGGCTATTGACATTTTTTAATTTTTTTGATTCTTAAACTTTTAATTTGACCTAAAGTTCATACACAACTAATCCGCTTCTGAATTTAGGTTCAATATACGTACTTTTAGGCGGCATGATGAGATCAGCGTCAGCCAACGCTTTTATTTCTTCAATATTTGATGGAAATAGAATAAAACCAATTTCAAATTCCTCTTGATCAATTTTATTTTGTAATTCTAGTATGGATTGTTTTCCTGAAAGGTATTCTATTCGTTCATCATTGCGTAAATCTTCAATGGCTAAAATAGGTAATAACACTTTTTTGTACAAAATTTGTGTGTCTAAGCTATCCAAAGCAGTGCTGAAAATTTCGTTTTCATTTCGCAAATTTAAGCTATAAAACGAATGGTCTAAATACATTCCGAATTCATGTTTTCGGGAAGGTTGAAATGCTTGTTGGAATTTATTTTCTATAATAAAATCCTTTTGCAGTTCTTGTAAAAAGGCTTCTTTAGTGAATCCGTTCAAATCCTTTACCAAACGATTGAATTCGTATATTTTAATGTTGTTTTCAGAAATTAAATAACTAAGGATATGATTTTTAGCCGTATTTTGTGGATTATCATTTTCTTCGGATAATAATTTAAGCGCTTCAGTTCGATGATGACCGTCAGCGATGTAAAGGCTTTGCGTTTTTTCGAAAATATTCTGAAGCCAATTTATTTCCAAGGCATCTTCAATTTTCCACAGGTAGTGAATCTCTTTTTTTGTAGTCGAAAATTCAAAATCGGCTAACTTTTGGATACAGTTAAATATCCAGTTTTCTATGGTTTTATTATCGGGATAAGTCATCAAAACCGGTTCCGTATTAAACTCAGAATATTTCATGTAATCTTTGAGTAATCGGACCCTAAATGCAATAATATCTTCATGTTTTTTAATGATATTATTGCAGTAGTCAGCTACACTCGTACCAACGATAATTCCGGTAAAAGATTGCGTCTTGGTTACAATTTTATGAATGTATATAGCTGGCTTTTTGTCTTTTACTAAAATAATTTCATTTTTGAAATCCTCATATTTTTGATGAACTTGACGGTATCGTTTTTCAAAAGAAACGGTTTCCTGATTCGTATAAGCGGGTTTCAGAATATGTAAAAAAGACAATGGATTGAAGTCCAATTGCGCCGCTAATTCAGCATTTACATATTCTTCGTAAGAGCGACAGGTAACAAGGCAAACTTTATCACGAGTGGGACGAACTGCTTTGAAAGGAACTATTTTGGCCATCTGATTTAGTTTTTAGTCACAGTCGCAGTTTTCAGCTGATCGTAAACCTGAAAACTGCGAGCGAAAACTGTGACTTTTATATAAATTGTTTAGAAATTTTCTCTGCTTTTTTGCTTTCAGAATAATCGTAGAAACCTTCACCAGATTTCACACCCATTTTTCCGGCTCGAACCATATTTACAAGTAATGGACAAGGTGCATATTTTGGATTTTTGAAACCGTCGTACATTACATTTAAAATGGCTAAACAAACATCTAGACCAATAAAATCAGCCAATTGCAAAGGCCCCATTGGGTGTCCCATTCCAAGTTTCATAACCGTATCAATTTCATAAACGCCGGCCACTTTGTTGTATAAAGTTTCGATAGCTTCGTTGATCATTGGCATCAAAATTCTATTGGCAACAAAACCAGGATAATCGTTTACTTCAACAGGAGTTTTTCCCAATTTCTCGGAAAGTTCCATGATGATTTTCGTCACTTCGTCAGAAGTATTATAACCACGAATGATTTCCACCAATTTCATAATAGGCACCGGATTCATAAAATGCATACCAATCACGCGTTCCGGATGCGAAACAACGGCTCCAATTTGCGTAATTGAAATCGAAGAAGTATTGGTCGCTAAAATCGTATTATGAGAACAAGCTTCGTTCAATTGCTTGAAAATATTTAGTTTTAGGTCCACATTTTCAGTAGCTGCTTCTATCACTAAATCAACACCTACAACTCCATCTTTGATATCCGTGTAGGTTATAATATTAGTAATCGTTTTAGCTTTGTCTTCTTGGGTGATGCTGCCTTTTGCAATCATTCGGTCTAAATTAGCGGCGATAGTTGCCATTCCTTTATCCAAAGATTTCTCTGAAACATCGATTAATTTTACGGTGAAACCACCTTGTGCAAATGTATGGGCGATTCCATTACCCATTGTTCCTGCTCCGATTACGGCTATTGTTTTCATAATTATAGTATTGGATTAAAATTGAAGTATTTATCTAAATCTTCTTTTATTACTTCGTATTCATTTTCATTGATATATTTATTACTGTAAAGCCAAATATATCTCTCATATTGAACATTATAAGGTAGAACAGGATCAATCAAAAAATATTTTTTTCTGAAAAATTTGATTTGTTTTTGGTAAACTAATTCGATGAAAGCATCAACTTGTGAGGCATTTTTTTTAGTGTAAATAAAATAAAAAAGTTTTGATGAATCAATATGCTTTTCATTGTAATCTTCAAATAATGTTTTTAATACAAGTACAACAGCAAATGAAGTTGAAAAAAAAATACTTAGAAGTATATTTTGAGTAAGTTTTAAAAATTCAGACGATATGTAAATCGCAAAAACAAAATTTAAAATTATTGAAAAATAAGCAATTAAAGTAAAACCGTTTTGTTTTGTTTTTGAAGTAAAATAAGTGCTTTTTATATCTTCTAATGGAATATTGTATTTTAATTTATGTTTTGCAGTATTTAAATCTACTCTAATTTCTTCGTCTAAAATCTCAAATGATTGTTTTTGATTTCTATATTTAATTTCTAATTTGTTTTCCATTAATTACTTTTTAAAACAATCAATAATGTGATAAGCAACACGAAGCGCTTCAGTAGCTTGTTCTAATGTCACAGTAGGAGTTGAATTAGTATTTATAGCATCCGCAAATGATTCCAGTTCATCCAGAATCGCATTATTTTGTTCTACATCTGGATTGGAGAAATAGATTTGTTTTTTTACGCCTTCCGCGTTTTGTAAAATCATATCAAAATCACCAGGAACTTCCGGAGCATCTTTCATTTTGACCACTTCACATTTCTTTTCTAAGAAATCAACAGAGATATACGCGTCTTTTTGGAAAAAACGAGATTTACGCATGTTTTTCATCGAAATTCGGCTTGCCGTTAAATTAGCAACACAACCATTTTCGAATTCTATTCTTGCATTAGCAATATCAGGAGTGTCACTGATGACAGAAACACCGCTTGCACTAATATTTTTAACTTTTGATTGGACCACACTTAGAATTGCATCAATATCATGAATCATCAAATCCAAAACTACGGGAACATCAGTTCCACGAGGATTGAATTCAGCAAGACGATGGGCTTCTATAAACATAGGGTTTTCAATCATGTTTTTGGTCGCGATGAATGCAGGATTAAAACGTTCTACATGACCAACCTGACCTTTGACCTTATATTCATTTGCCAGAGCTATAATTTCTTCGGCTTCTTCAACGGTATTTGAAATTGGTTTTTCTATGAAAACATGTTTGCCAGATTTGATAGCAACTTTGGCACATTTATAATGGGAAAGGGTAGGCGTAACGATATCAATTACATCGACAGCATGAATAAGCGTAGCGATTGTACTAAAATGTTTGTAACCAAATTCTTTAGAAACCTTCTCAGCATTTTCTTGGTTTGGATCGTAAAAACCAACTAATTCATACTTTTCAGATTGTTGTAATAAACGCAAATGTATTTTTCCTAGATGACCAGCACCTAATACTCCAATTTTCAGCATAATGATTTAATTTATACAAAAATAGCAATAAAATGGTTAAAATTCAATTTTTAAAATCCCAAATTCCAGTCAGAAAAATAATAAATCGATTTAAAATGTGGGATTTGGTTTTTGGCATTTTTCCCTCTATTTTTGTCAAAATTAAATATCAAATTTTGAAAGATACAGCCAAACATCAAGGACTTCGAAATCAATTAGTAAGCGTTTTAGAACAAAAAGGAATTACTGATAAAAGTGTTTTGGATGCGATAAAAAAAGTGCCTAGGCACTTATTTTTGGATTCTAGTTTTGGCGCTTATGCCTATCAAGATACAGCATTTCCTATTGGAGCTGGGCAAACAATTTCGCAACCTTACACTGTTGCCTTTCAATCTCAATTATTAGAAGTAAAAAAAGAACATAAAATATTAGAAATAGGAACGGGTTCAGGTTATCAAACGGCGGTACTTTGTATGATGGGAGCAAAAGTATTTAGTGTAGAACGACAAAATGAATTGTTTAAATCCACCTCTTTATTATTTCCAAAACTGAACATCCGACCCAAATACCTCTCTTTTGGAGATGGTTACAAGGGATTACCAAGCTACGCGCCCTTTGACAGTATAATTGTCACAGCGGGTGCTCCGTTTATTCCTCAACCCTTGATGTCACAATTAAAAATAGGAGGTAGGCTTGTTATTCCGCTAGGCGAAGAGGTACAAATTATGACTTTGTTAATCAGGAAAAACGAAACTCAATTTGAGAAACATGAATTTGGGGAGTTTCGATTTGTCCCATTATTAGAAGATAAAAACTAAAATATCATCCCCAACCCTTTCCATGGAAAAAGGAGCTGAAGATGAATTTTTATTGACCAATTATAAGCAGATACCGTTCTAGGCTTTCTTTTTCTATCTGTGCAATGAACAGCAAAAAATCCTCTTTGTTGTTTTTAGTTTGGGCTGTTTCAAGTGTTTGATAATATTTCATTCTACTTTCATAATCCCCTTTTATATTAGCGATAATGTAGCCATTTTGTAATAAAATTAAGTTCATAACTAAGCGCGAAGTTCTACCGTTTCCATCAATAAATGGATGAATAGTAACCAAGCGTTCGTGCATTTCAGCAGCCAAAACAATTGGATGAAGACTTGATTTATTGGTTTCGTACCAAATAAAAAAATCTTCCATTTCCTTAGCGACTAAAAAAGGTTGTGGAGGCATGTGGCTGCTTCCTTGAATCATTACTTGAACTTTTCTATAACGACCCGCATCTTCAGGTTGAATTCCTCTTAAAATAAGATTATGAATAGACAATACTTCTCGTTCATTTATGGAACTGTTTCTTTGCATTAAATCTTTAATGTAGGCAATTGCTTCTTGATGATTTATTACTTCAAGATGTTCCCGCATACTTTTCCCGGAAATAGTTAGACCTTCATTGATAACCAAATCAGTTTCACGCAACGTCATGGTATTTCCTTCGATACGGTTACTTTCAAAAGTATATTCTAGCTCCAAAGCTTGTGCAATGCGGTAACTATCAAACTGACGAAACCCATCCAGTTTAATCTTGAGAATGTCTATTTCATCTAAAATTTTTTGAAGTGTACTAGATATTTTTTTCTTTGAAGATTTACTTTGATTTCTAATTTCTTGCTCCGCAACCAATAATGCTTTTAAAGCAAACTCATCCTGCCCAATTTCATAAAGAATTTTTTCTTTAAGCCAGGCGACCATGATGGTTTCTAAATCTATTTCTAGTAAAGACGCTAATTTTATAACTTGCTCTCTGGTGGGTTTGCGAGTACCACCTTCAAATTTACTCACTAAGGCTTGATCAATTCCTAAAAGTTGTGCCACTTCTCTAGTTTTGAGTCCCTTTTGTTCTCTTGCATTTTTGAGTAGTGTTTTCATTTTAAAAATGTTTTAAATTGTCTTGACAAATTTAGTCATTTTTTAAAGTTAAAAAATATTCTTTTCAATTTTATTTTAGTTTAAAACGATTTTTTTATTCTGTCAAGGTCGCGTTTGGTGTCTTGTTCTTTAAGAGATTCCCGTTTGTCATAGGTTTTCTTTCCTTTGCATAGGCCAATTTGTAGTTTAGCCATTCCTTTTTCATTGGTGAACAATTTCAAAGGGACTATTGTTAATCCTTTGGCTTGCACGCTCTTTAATAAACCTTTTAATTCTTTCTTATTCAAAAGTAATTTACGCTCGCTTCTAGCTTTATGGTTGAATTGATTCCCAAAGGTATATTCTTCAATATACGTATTGATTGCAAAAAGTTCGTTATTGCTAAATTCGCAAAAACTTTCGGTGATGTTCGCTTTACCTAATCGAATGGATTTGATTTCGGTGCCAGCCAAAACGATTCCTGCAGTAAACGTTTCGATTATTTCATAGTCGAATTTCGCTCTTTTATTGAATATATTTATTGTTTTTAGCATAGGAGACAAAGGTATAATAAAATTGAAAATTTATACAGTATTACTTGGTAAAATAAGTATAAATATTCTTCAAACTATGATTTATATCAGTAAAAAACGAAATTCTACAGCATACATTTGTTCAACAATTTAAACCAAAGTTAAAATGAAAAAAATTATCTTAGCCTTTATGGCAGTGTCCTTTTTGACATTAAATGCACAAACAAAAGAAGAAAACAAAACTCCTGATTTCAAAAAGTGGCAGGCTCGCATCAGAGGAATTGCTGTGATCCCTTACGAGAGTGCCAAAATTGGTGTTATAGGAGGTGATGTTGCAATTTCAAATACATTTGTTCCAGAATTAGACTTTACTTATTTTTTTACTAAACATTTTGCAACGGAGTTAATTTTAGCAACGACTAAGCATGAGGTTCATACCGTTGGTTCTGATATTTCAGCCATTGGTGGACCCAATAATGCCAATATAGATTTAGGAAGTGTTTGGTTATTGCCGCCAACTTTAACGGCGCAGTATCACTTTTATCCCTTGGCTGAAAAGGTATTTAAACCTTATGTGGGAGCTGGGGTCAATTACACTATTTTCTATAATGTAGAAGATGGAAATACAGTTAAAAAAGTAAGCTATGAAAATAATTTCGGCTATGCTTTCCAAGTAGGTTTTGATTTGATGCTAAATGAAACCTTTTTTATTAATGCTGATGTTAAAAAATTATTTTTAAAAACAGATGTTACTGTGGATGCTTCTAATCTAGCAACTGGACTAGCGATGCCTGCTGCTGTAACAATTAATCCACTAATCATGGGAATGGGTATTGGAATGAAGTTCTAAGATTTTATTTCTAATTTTATTAAAGCAAAAAAAGTCACTATTATTTGATAGTGACTTTTTTATAGTTTTATTTTATGCTTTGACTCAGCTTATTCTAATTTCAATAATTGGTGACTTATATCATCTCCTATTAGTGTCACAATATAAAGATTCCCAAACGTTGAATCGCCAATGTCTTCGTATGTTTTTCGATTAATCATTTGATTTACAAAATTTGGTATGGTATTACTATGGCCAACAATCAAAACCTTTTTTCCTAACGTTTCCTTTTTGAAGGATTCAATTGCTATGTTTTTAGGATCATAAATTTTGACGGTATTCTTTTTAGCTGTAGCAGTTGGACTTGCCGTTTGAACCGTTCTTTTAAAATCAGTAGTATATACTAAATCAAAATCTACTTCTGCGAATATTTTGTTCCAATGTTCGGCTCTTTCCATACCTTTTGGTGATAAATCTGGATTTTTAGAACTATCTACTTTTTCAGCATGGCGTATAAAGTAGTAGGTTGTTGTTATTTTTTGTCCAAAACTGATATTTAAAAATAAAAATGTAAAAAGTAAGAGAAATTTTTTCATTAGAATGAATTTAAAAAATTAGTAATTGCTGTTTTTATATATTTGCAAAATGGAAAAATTAAAATCAAAAGATCCGCTTCACGGAATTACACTTCAAAAAATAGTAGAACAATTAGTAGATCACTATGGATTTGATACGCTGGGAGAGCTCATAAAAGTAAAGTGTTTTACGGATAATTCAAGTGTCAAATCTAGTTTGAATTTTCTACGAAAAACGGATTGGGCTAGAAAACAAGTGGAAGACTTATACGTTCAATCCTTGCCTAAATTTGAAAATAAAGCCTAGTCTAATTGATATGAAATCATAACGCCACCGCGGTAAGGCAACCATTCACCACTTTTATTGTATTTTTTGGCACTATCCACACGCTCGTTCGTGGAAATAAGGTATCCTTTATAAAATCCTTGATGGTTACCACCGCCGATAAAAAAATCAAGTAGAAAGCGTTCTTTAATCTTTTTTTGATATCCTACAGTAGCACCAACCATGTATCCAACTCCTTTTTCATAGTTGTCTGTATTAAGATAATTCCATTTTTGAAAATTGTACAAGGTGCCTCCAACATGTGCTCCAACATAAAAACCATTATATTTTTCTCTGAAATGGTAGCGGTATTCAGGTATAAAAATATAAAATTGTGCTGGCTTGCCATTTATTGATTTCCAAAAAGAGGCTGTAATGTCAAATTGAAAAGTCGATTTTTTTCCAATACTAGTTTCAATACCAACATTTGGAACCGTCAATAAAGTTGAAACAGCATTAACTTTTACGTAAGTTTGGCTTTGTGATAATACGGAGAAAAATAGAAAAGAGGCTACGAATAATTTTTTCATGAAGAGAATTTTATATCTATTGGAACTAATTGCGTAGGGGACTAAGCGAAGCAAAGATAAATATTAATTGTATAGTTTATTTTTTGTTGAAATTAATTTAATAGGTATCTTTTCCAGTACTCACTAATTCGAATGCTACGTATCTACCAGAGAATAAACTACACTATCCCAAAAACGGCCATCATAATATTCATTTTCTTTAAAATGAGCTTCTTTAACAAACCCATTTTTCTCTAAAACCTTTGCTGAAGCTTGATTTTCAGGATCAATAACAGCTTCGATGGAATGCAATTTCATCACTTGAAAACCATAACGTATCGCTTCTTTTACCGCTTCAGAAATGATTCCTTTTCCATGATATTCAGGAAGTAGCATGTAACCAATTTCGGCGCGAAAATGCTCCGGTTTTATTCTATAGTGACCAATTATTCCAATTAGTTTTGGATTGTCTTTCAATGCAATCGCCCAATTGATTCCCTCATTAGTGTCTATTTTACTGTCAATCATGGCAACATGTTCTAAGGTATCTTCATCGGTTTTTAATAAAGGTCTTGGAATGTATTTCATCGTTTCCGGATTAGATCGCAATGCGAAAATTTCCTTTACATCGGTAGGAACGACTCTTCTTAAAAGCAAACGTTCGGTTTCTAAATTTGGAAATGGGGTGAAAGAGATTGTTAACATATTAATTTTTTTAATTAAAGTAATTCAATGCTATACTTTGATTGGAATTCGCCGTTTGATTCTAAAATTTGAATGCATTCTTTTTCGAACAAATCGCCGGTACTTTCGGTAGTGTCAGAATAGCCAAACCAGGGTTCGATACAAATGAAAGGTGCATTCATCTTTGTCCAAATTCCTAAACTCGGGAAACCTTCAAAATGTACTTTCAATACCGGATTTTCATTTTCTGAAATAGTCAATGATTTGGAATTTAGTGTTTTGAAAATCAAAGCATCATTTTTAAATAAATCATAAGTTAGTGGAATTTTTTTATCATCAACTTTTAGTCTTTCTGTTTTATTTGAAACCAAGTCATTTTCTAAAATATAATACTCCAAATCTTCTTCTTTTTCGAAAGCAATCGCATAATTTTCAAATTCATTTGGTAAGGCAAAAGCGGGATGCGCTCCAATAGCAAATGGCATTTTAGATTTTCCCTTGTTACGCACATGGTATGCAATAGTTAAGTTGTTTTCTTCTAAAGTGTAACTAATTTGCAATTCAAATTCAAAAGGATAGACTTTTAAGGTGTCAGCAGAAGATTGTAGAGTGAAAGTAGCACTGTTCTCGGTCGAATGGATTAATTCGAATGCCATATCTCTTGCGAATCCGTGTCTGGATAAGGAATAATCAGTTCCTTCGTATTGAAAAGAATTGTTTTTTAACGTCCCTACAATTGGAAATAAAATAGGTGCATGCTTACCCCAAAATTTAGGGTTTCCTTCCCAAATATATTCTTTATTCTGATTCGTTTTGAGCGAAATTAATTCAGCACCAAAGTGTTTAATTTCAGCAGAAAGAGTCGCGTTTTGGATTGTCGTTGTCAAAATTTTGTTCCAGTTTAATTTAAAAATAAGTTTCTGGTGTAAATGTATTTTATAATTTTTAATTCTTGTTGGCTTAATCCATGATTTTACGTCTCAAAGCAGAATGAATTTGGTTTAATAGTTTAAAATTCTCTTTTTTTTCATTAATTTGTGATATAAATTACAAGAAAATGAAAAATATCCGCGTCGGAGTCGTACTCCACTTAACTTTATTCTTATTGGGAGTTAGCTCTTTATCGGCACAACAAACTCCTGGAAATGCATCTGGTACTGCCAATTCTAAGTACGATTATCATGATGCTTTTGCCCCGTTTTTTTACTCCAAAAATGGAACAACTACGCGTTCTGCAAGTGGTCAGCCAGGCGCTGAATATTGGCAAAATAGTGCGGATTATAAATTAACGGCTAAGTTGGATGAAAAAAACAACGAGATTACTGGAACGGGAATCATTACCTATACGAACAACAGTCCGGATAAAATGGCTTTTGTTTGGATGAACTTAGACCAAAATTTATTCAAAGCAGATTCCCGCGGAAGTGCTATAGTTCCTATGACTGGAAGTAGAAATGGGGCTCAAGGCCAAATTTTTGAAGGTGGGCATAAAATAAAATCGGTAAAAGTAATTACTACCTTGAAAGGAAAAGCAACCGAAACAGAATCAAAGTACGTAATCACTGATACCAGAATGCAGGTTTTTCTTCCACAAGGATTAAATGCAAAAGGCGGTTCCGTAAAAATTAAAATCGACTTTTCATTTATAGCGCCCTTTGAAGGTTCTGACCGAATGGGAGTTTTAGAAACTAAAAACGGCAAAATATTTACTATAGCACAATGGTATCCTCGCATGTGTGTCTATGATGATGTAAGAGGTTGGAATACAAATCCGTATCTAGGAGCTGCTGAATTTTACCTGGAATACGGTGATTTTGATGTGAGCATTACTGCGCCTTCTAATCATATTGTGGTTGCTTCTGGAGAATTACTAAATCCTACTGCTGTTTATTCAACGGTGGAACAAAGTAGATTAGCTCAAGCCAAACAAAGTGACAAAACAGTTTTTATTCGTACCGCTGAAGAAGTGGCAAGTTTATCTAAAACTGCTGCTAAAACTACTAAAACTTGGAATTATAAAATTAAAAATTCACGTGATTTTTCTTGGTCTTCGTCTGCCTCGTTTATTTTAGATGCTGCAAAAATCAATTTACCAAGTGGAAAAAAATCAGTAGCTATTTCCGTTTATCCAGTTGAAAGTGCTGGAAATGACGCGTGGGGACGTTCCACAGAATATACAAAAGCATCGATTGAAAACTATTCTAAAAGATGGTTTGAATATCCCTATCCAGCAGCTACAAATGTTGCGGGTAATGAAGGTGGAATGGAATATCCAGGTATTGTTTTTTGCAGTTGGGAGTCTAAAGGTGCTGATTTATGGGGTGTTACAGATCATGAGTTTGGACACATTTGGTTTCCTATGATTGTGGGTTCCAATGAAAGATTGTTTGCGTGGATGGACGAAGGTTTTAATACTTTTATTAATTCATTAAGTTCAGCTGATTTTAACAATGGTGAATACAAAGAAGCGAAGGCAGATTTGCATCAAAGAGCAGAAATGTACACTAGTCCTAATCTTGAGACCATAATGAGTTCTCCAGATAATATGAAAGAAGCTAATATTGGTCTTTTGGCCTATTCTAAACCTAGCTCCGGATTAGTTATTTTACGAGAGCAAGTTCTTGGTAAAGAGCGGTTTGACTTGGCTTTGAAAACGTATATTGAGCGTTGGGCTTACAAACACCCACAACCAGATGATTTCTTTAGAACAATTGAAAATGTAGCTGGCGAAGATTTGAGTTGGTTTTGGAGAGGTTGGTTCCAATACAACTGGCGATTAGATCAAGGAATAAATTCAATTAAATATGTAAAAAATGATCCAAAATTAGGCGTTGTTATATCAATTGAAAACTTCGAAAAAATGGCAATGCCAGTAAGTTTAGACGTAAAAACAAAAAGCGGAAAACTAACTCGTGTTACATTACCAGTTGAAGTTTGGCAAAAAAACAAGGCATGGTCTTTTAAACATAATTCGACCGAAGAAATAGAAAGTATTACGCTAGATCCAGATCATGTTTTACCAGACAGCAATACAACCAATAACATTTGGACTTCAGTTAAAGGTTTGATTGAAAAAGACATAATTTTGGATGGTTATTTAGGGGTTTACTCCACTAAAATGGCTCCTTTGAAAATTACTTTTTCAGAGAAAAATGGCGTGCTAAATGTTTTGATAACTAATTATCCAAGCTTTTCAGTCGAACCCATTGGGAAAAATACTTTTGAATCTAAATTGGCAGGACTTAAATTTGAATTTAATGATAGCTTAAATGGATTTGAAATGTTGACCCCTGATGGACAAAAAATACCATTTACTAAAGATAAATAGTGTTTTTATTTAATAGAAATAAAAAAGACTTGAAGTAATTGTTCTTCAAGTCTTTTTTTTATTCTATTTGGTAGTCTAAAATTACGCTGGAATTTGTTGACTCAAACAATGTAATGTTCCAAATCCCCAAATAAAATCCGTAGCACTAATGCCGATGACTTCTCTATCCGGAAAACATTCTGAAAGGATGTTTAAAGCGACTCTGTCATTACGGTCGTTAAAAGTAGGAATCAAAACACAGTGATTTAAAATTAAGAAATTAGCATAACTAGCGGGCAATCGTAAGCCATCAAATTCCAAACGTTTTGGCATTGGTAAAGCTACAATTATAGGCGATTTGCCATTTTCCAGTTTGGCGTTTTGTAAGCGTTTTAAATTGTCTTGCAACGGTTTGTAGTTACTATCCGTTGGATCCATTTCGACAATCGTTACAATTGTATCGTCATTTACAAAGCGGCATAAATCATCAATGTGACCGTGCGTATCATCCCCTTCAATACCGTCGCCTAACCAAATCACATTGGTAATTCCAAGGTATTTCTTGAAAACCGCTTCGTAGTCTGCCTTGTTAAAATTTGGATTCCGAACCTGAATATCAGGATGCATCAAACATTCTTCTGAAGTCAATAAAGTACCTCTTCCGTTAGTATCAATTGCACCACCTTCTACAATTACCGGTTTTCCTTTGTACATGACTTGAGTCACAGGAATATTCAAGAATTTGCCCACTTTTGCAGGAACGAATTTGTCTAATTGAATGTTTTTATATTTCGCCCAACCATTAAAATTAAAGTTTAGTGCCTCTCTTTCGGTTCCGTTTTTAACGATTATCGGACCCGAATCACGCATCCAACTTCTATTGGTTTTATGAATGATGTAGGAAATATTTGGAAGCGTAACATGAGCCGTTTCCAGCATGATATTGACTTTTTCTTTTTGAATTTCATCGGCAACTACTAAGAAAACGGTTTCATAAGTAGCCACTTTTTTGATAAATTCCACAAAAGCCCACTGCACAGCTTCGTATTTTCCGGGCCAGTCTTTTCCGTTATGAGGGAAACAAAGTAAAATTCCTTGTTGCTTTTCCCATTCTGCAGGGAATCTTCTGTTATTTGTCGTCATACAGCGTATCTAATTTTAAAGACTGCAAATATAAACATTCAATAGGATTTTAAAATAGTTCGCAACCATTCATTTCAGACATTTGATAAATTTATAAGAATAGTTTTGGTAATGATTATATAATATTTAGTTAATTCTTGTCGGGCTTCAGCTAGTTATTTTTGAATAAATTTAAAAATATACTTATGAAAAAATACGGTATTACACTATTAGCGGCAATTTTGGTATTGTCAAGTTGCGAAAATGACTCTAGTAAAGAGGAATCTCCTGAGTTGGTTGTTAATGAAAATGCTGCCACTTTTAAAGAAATTGGTTCCATAACGATTGGTGGCGCTGGAGCTGCTGAAATTAGCGCATACGACGAGGTTTCTAAAAAATTATTTACGGTAAACAATAGCAATACAAATAGGATTGATGTTATCGATTTATCGAATCCATCCAGTCCGGTTTTTCTAACAAGTATCGATTTAACCCCATTTAATGGAGCTTCAAATAGCGTGGCAACGTATAATGGAAAGTTAGCAGTAGCTTTAGAGGCAAAACCAAATAAGCAAGATGCTGGAAAAGTAGTCGTTTTTGATACGGCTAATTACAGTGTCATTAAAGAAATTACGGTTGGTGCTTTACCGGATATGATTACTTTCTCTCCTGACGGAAATTATATCATGACTGCTAATGAAGGAGAACCAAATGATACCTATTCGATAGATCCGGACGGTTCTGTTTCTATTATTGCAGTGAACAGTAATTATGCGGTGACGACTTTAAATTTCGCAAGTTTAAGCAGTCAATTGAGTACATTGAAAACAAAAGGATTCAGAATTGCAAGTCCAACGAATAATTTTGCGTCTGATATTGAACCGGAACACATCACGATTTCTGCTGATTCTAAAACGGCTTGGGTAACTTTACAGGAAAATAACGGCGTGGCTAAAATTGATTTGACAACCAAAACGATCACGAATATTTTTCCATTAGGTTATAAAGACTATAATCTTGCTGAGAATGCTATCGATATCAGCGATAAAGATGGTGGCGTTTTTGCTAATAATTGGAAAGCAAAAGGAATGTTTCAACCAGATGCTATAACTAATTTTGAAGTCAATAAAACCCCTTATTTTGTTACTGCAAATGAAGGAGATGCCAGAGAATATTCAGCTTTTGTAGATGTAAAAAGAATCAGCAGTTCGTCAGTTGTTCTTGATCCAATTGCATTTCCTAATGCGGCGGCTTTAAAAGCGGAAGCAAGTATGGGAAGGTTGAATATCAATACCAAAATGGGTGATACAGACGGCGATGGTGATTTTGACGAATTAGTTTCTTTTGGAGCCCGTTCTTTCTCGATTTGGAATGGAAATACCGGAGAATTAGTATTCGATAGTAAAAATGAATTAGACAAAAAAGCACAGGAATTAGGTATTTATGATGACAATCGAAGTGATGATAAATCAGTAGAGCCAGAATCCGTTGTGGTGACTAAAATGGGTGATAAAACCATTCTTTTTGTAGGTTTGGAACGAGTAGATGCTGTTGTAGTGTATGATGTATCTAATCCCGCTGCTCCAAAATTTTTGCAAATTTTCAAAACTGGTGATGCTCCAGAAGGATTGCTTTTTATTCCAGCCTCAAAAAGTCCAACCAAAAGAAGTTTAGTGGTGGTAAGTAGTGAAGGCGATGGTGTCGTTAAAATATTTCAACCGGATTTGAATTAGATTTAGAAGTTTACTTTAAATAAAAATCCCTGCTAAGAATTTTTTCTAAGCAGGGATTTTTTTATTGTCGAAAGGTACGTCAGTCAATCGCTCTTTTAGTAATATCGCCAAAAGCGTCTATTCTTCTATCTCTAAAGAAAGGCCAGTTTTGACGCACATTTTCTTGTAAGTCTAAATCAACTTCGGCAATTAGGATTTCTTCTTTATCGTGTGAGGCTTGTGCCAAAATTTCGCCTTGTGGTCCCGCAATAAACGAAGATCCCCAAAACTGAATTCCCGCCGTATCAGGCAAGTATTGCTCTAAACCAATTCTGTTTGCTGCAGCAACATAAACACCATTTGCAACGGCGTGACCTTTCATAACACTCATCCAAGCGCCATGTTGGTTTTCACCATATTGCTCTTTTTCTTGTGGATGCCATCCAATTGCTGTTGGGTAAAACAACACTTCAGCCCCTTGCAAAGCCGTCAAACGAGCGGCTTCCGGATACCATTGATCCCAACAAATTAAAGTTCCTACTTTTCCTTTTTTAGTTGGAATTGTTTTGAACCCTAAATCACCCGGCGTGAAATAGAATTTTTCATAAAAGTGAGGGTCATCTGGAATGTGCATTTTGCGATACAAACCTGCTTCTGAACCGTCTGTATCGATGATGTAAGCACTGTTATGGTAGATTCCGGCCATTCTTTTTTCAAAGAAAGGAACAATGATTACAACTCCTAATTCTTTTGCCAAAGCGCTAAAAGCAATAAAAGAAGTACTATAAAGTGGTTCTGCCAAAGCAAAATTATCTACATCTTCACTTTGACAAAAATAATGACTGCTGTACAATTCCGGTAAAGAGATTACTTCAGCACCTTGACTCGCAGCATCACGAACCCAACTAATACACTTTTTTAAGTTGTTTTCGGCAACATCGTTAAGGTTCAATTGAATAACTGCAATCTTATATTTTTTGTTTGGCATACTTTAATTTTTAGACTGCAAAAATAGTGAATTTTATAAAGAGTAGAAAATGGTAAAATTGAAAATGAATTGAAAAATAGGTAGTTGTTATTTTACGATGCTAATTTCAAGTTTTACCTTTCTAAAAAGAATGTTAATAAGTACTAATCTAAAGTTAAACAGTAAATTAGGTTTGGGTAAACTGCATGGTTTGCTTACTTTTAGGTATGGAAAATATATTAGTAGCAGGTGCAAATGGCACCACAGGAAAAAAAATAGTGGCTATTTTAAATGAATCCAACAATTTTCACCCCATAGCCATGGTTAGAAAAGAAGAGCAACAAGCTTATTTTAAAGCTCAAAACATTGAAACTGTTTTGGGTGACTTAGAAGGTGATCTTTCTTCTGTTTTTAATCGACCGATTGATAAAGTAGTTTTCGCTGCTGGCTCTGCCGGGAAAAATGTTCTTGGAGTAGATCAAGAAGGAGCAAAAAAACTAATTGATGCCTCCAAAAAAGCAAACATTAAGAAGTTTGTAATGTTGAGTTCGATGGGAGCTGACAAACCGGAGGAAGCGACTCAATTGCAAGAATATTTAAAAGCAAAGCACAACGCCGATGAATATTTAAAAACAAGTGGTTTAGATTTTAGTATTGTCAGACCTGGTTCTCTAACTAATGAAGCTGCTTTAACTACCATTGAGCTGGAAGGAAAGTTAAATAAACATAGCGAAATTAGTCGGGAAGATGTGGCGCAAACTTTGGTACAAACATTAGATGATACCATAGCTAGTAAGGCTACTTTTGAAATTATTAAAGGAGAAACTTTGATAGGCAAAGCACTTGAGAAAGTGAGTTAGATTATCGAGTCTTGATTAAATACTTATACCTTTATAGTTATAAGTGGTCATTCAATTAGGATAAGTATTTAGTGTATAACAGTTGCTTTGTCAGCTTATTTTTTATTCCTAGCTTTTTCTTCTTTTTTAGTAGAAGTCTTGGATTTAGAGAAATGCTGAATCAAGAATAAGTAGTGTATCAAATGGTTATGACAAATTTATTTAAAAGAGAAGGAGACTAAATTTAAGGAATCAAATCAGAAAAAGCGCTACTTTATCTTATAGTCGTAGATGATTATTTTAATTCCTTCCGCGTAAGTGGTTACTTTAAAATCGGGAAATGTAGTTTTAAATTTTGAAGACTCAAAGATGTTATCAATCGCATAACGAGGAAGTAATTCCTGTGTTTCTTTAAGGTTTTTGTCAAAAAATGAACCAATTTTTAAGACGAGCCAAGGCAACACTTTGTATTTTACTTGTCGTCCTAATTGATGTTCTATTTCGGCGATAAATTGCTTGTAGGTTAACCTATTGTCGTCGCAGGGCAAGTGCCAGGTTTCCCCAAAAGCAGCAGCCGTATTACCAATTAGGGCCATGGCTTTACTGGCATCTGGAGTAAAGATAAGAGTACGTAAGACATTATCTTTTAAGAATACTTTGGGCTCTTTGCCTTTTTTTAGATTTTCGAAAATTAAACTGTTGGTCAGTCCTTTGGTTATACCGGGACCATAAAACTCCGGAGCTCTACAAATTACGGCTTCAATTTCCTTGTTTGCAATAGCTTTTAAAAGCAGTTCAGCTGCTAGTTTCTTTCCCTTTCCTTTTTCTCCATTTGAGGTTAAAGGAGTATTTTCCGTTTGGATTTTGCTGTCTTGCGGATAGGCATAGGTGTTGTCAAAATAGACAAGTTTGCAATGATTCTTTCTACAGGCGTTGATTACATTTTGCATTACAATAACCCAATCTCGAAGCCAAATTTGGGAATCGTACGGCAACCCCACGGTTAGGTAAGCTATATCAGTATTTTCTAGCGCTTTTACAACACTTTCTGAATCCATTAGGTCTGCTCTAAAAAGTTCATCATTTGGATCTACTTTTTGGGGATTGCGGCCCACTAGTTTAATGTGAGGCGTATAATTTTTCCGCAGCTCACGGGCCAATCCTTCTCCTATTATCCCGTTTGCTCCTAGTATTGTTTGCATTATATATTTATTTCTTGTGTCTTGTTTGCATGCTAAGATAAGAATAATAGTTAGGGAATATTTCAAAAAAAGCAGCAGCAATAACTACATATAATGAAGTGATAAGTTTAAATAATGGGAATTCAATTCAAAAGAGGAATGAAAGTGACTATTTTTGTTTCTTAGAATCATTTAAATACAGGATTATGAAAACTATTTATAAAGCAGCTGTACTTATTATTACAGTCCTTTTTAGCAGTACTGCCGTATTTGCTCAGACAAAGGATGAAAAGGCAAATTTAATTGTGCAAGAAATGCTTACGGCCATGGGCGGTATCAAAAACTACAATGCGACCCATTTCATTCAATGGGATTTTGTGAACAGAAAAATATTTTGGGACAAATGGACTGGAGATGTTCGCATTGAGAACCCAGCAGCAAAGCAAGTGGTTTTAGTAAACATAAACACTTTAAAAGGCAAGGCCTATGAGAATGGAGTACTTGTGAATGATGATGCCAAGACCCAAGAGCTACTAGTAAAAGCTAAAAACTGGTGGATCAATGATTCGTATTGGTTGGTGATGCCTTGGAAATTACAAGATCCAGGAGTACAACTAAAATATATAAAAACTGATCAATTACCAGATGGTAAAACGGTAGATATTTTGCAACTTACCTTTAATGCAGTTGGTGTAACCCCTGAAAATAAATACTGGTTGTATGTAGATAAAAAAGAGCATTTAATTACGCAATGGGCCTACTATAAAAACTTTAATGATACGGAGCCAAAGTTCTTAAAACCTTGGAATAATTATCAAAAAACGGGTACTATTTTACTGTCTTTTGACAGACCTAATGAAGATGTAGGACCAAAAAATGTGATTGTTAAATCAAATTTTGATGCCTCTATTTTTACGGAACTATAAAAAAGAACTTTTGTAATTAATTTTTGCAAGTACAAAAAAACCATTCTATATCAGGCTGGTTTTTTTGTATTATTGATTATTGTTGTTCCTATCCAACTACTACGTACCTTAATTCTAGAATATTTTTAGTGTTTCAATAAAGATATATAAGTTTAGCCCAAAATAAAATAAAGCAGGAGATGACGCCCACAAACCGTCTTTAATTTTTAGTCTTACAATTACTCCCAAAAACATCAATAAAGCTAAACCTCCGGCGGAGAGCAGTAAAATAGAGTCGTATAGTAAGCCAATTAGTAAACCTAAAGCTCCCACAATCTCTAAAA
Organism: Flavobacterium sp. CG_9.1; assembly: GCF_015751645.1. Lineage (NCBI taxonomy): Bacteria > Pseudomonadati > Bacteroidota > Flavobacteriia > Flavobacteriales > Flavobacteriaceae > Flavobacterium > Flavobacterium sp. CG_9.1. The sequence goes on along the minus strand of NZ_JADOVC010000014.1, from coordinate 2,406 downwards.
CTGCAGTAAGCGTTCCAAATTTACTCAATCCAAAGCGGACAAATTCACTTTTCATTTTTGGGTTTGTAAAATAAGCGATTCCATAGACTAAGAAAGAGAGACTCGAAAAAAGAATTAAAACTACTAGTAAACGCATTAGGCAATTAAATTAAGGGTTACGGCAGCAATACACAGACTTAGTAGCATCAGAAACAAAGATGGTATGCGCTTTTGCCAAGGATTATTTACTTTAAAGTGAAAATATTGCGCGCTCAACATCAAGAAAGCCATTAAAAGTGCTGGAATTAACACGAGCGAAGGATACCAGATACCTGTAATAAGCAAAGTTGCCAATGCTATTTTCGTTGCTCCAACAAGGGTTCGTGTCAAATCACTCAGCCCATATTGCTTAAATTCTTTTACAATATTATCAAAGCGGAATACCCATACAATAATAACAGAAATAGCGACAATGAGTTGTGCAATCACGGATAAATTTATCATTTTAGTTTTTTTTAAATTTTCTTACTCTTTTGGCTTTTCAGGTGTTGCCCCGTTATTTTATAGTGAGTTCTGGTCTTCACTTATATACAGCTTGTTTAATTCGGTTTCAAAATTAATTTATAATTTTATGTTGGCTTCAAACTATTGTAATGGGTACAAAATTAGGATAAATTAGTACTGGAATTCGATCATTTTGAGATGGTCTATTCTAGGTAATCGCTAGATTAAGTTAAACGAAAAATACGATTCGGAAAGGTAATGTTTTTGAGACACAACTTAAACCAAAACGACGGTTGCCCATTCATCTTTGCTATTTAATTAGTTTTAATTTTTTTAATGCTTCTTTGGTCGAATTTAAGCGAATAATTGGAAATTCTTCCATGTTTGTTTCTTGCTTTTCCACATTTGTTGCGAAAAAATAAACAGAATTATTCGTTTCTAAATACCCAACTAACCAGCCATTATTCATTCCATTTCTCATTCCCCAGCCGGTTTTTCCGCTTAAAATATAATTTTCCGTTTTCTCAAGCTGCATTATGTCTCTCATTATATTTTCGGTTCTTTTTGAAATCGGTAATTGTGAGAAATATAATCTTTCTAAAAAGTCAATTTGTTGCATCTGAGAAAATATCGATTTTCCTTCTAGCCAAAAATTATCAATTGTTAAAGTATCGAAAATCATTCCATCATAACTTAATTTTTTCAAGTACGATTTCATTCTTTTTACACCTATCTTTCTTGCGATTTCTTGATAACAAGGAACGCAAGAAACTTGAAATGCTTTTTTGAAAGTCAAATCTTCTTCCCATTTTTTAAATCTACGCTTATCTCCGTTCCATTTAAAAATTGTAGAATCGTTTTTAATTATTCCAGATTCTAAAGCAATAATTGAATTTGGAATTTTGAACGTTGATGCTGGAATTACTCCTGTTTTTGACCATTCAAAGTCGTTAGAATAATACGTTTTATTTTTTACATCATAAATTAAAATGGAACCTTTTACTTTTAAACTATCTAAAATATTTCCAAATTCGGACTTTACGATTTCTTTTGGTTTTAAATTTTTAGTTTGGCAATTTCCATTAAAGTTTACAAATAATATTAGATTAAAAAGGACGAATAGCTTTCTCATTTTAATTTATTTTCCCTTCGGTTGTCTGTTATTCTTAGATAACAGACAACTTATTTACAGCTCTAAAGTATCAGACTTATCTGCCTTATTATGTTTGTAAAAGTCGGCTTAATTTCAGACTAAATTCTTTAACGAATATATAAATAATTCTTTACAAATCATTAAATGAATTTTAATTTAATGAAGAGTTTTGGTATACTTTGTAGTTTGAATTTGTTGTTTTAAATCTATTATTTTTTTAATATTCTATTTAGCTAGGAGGTAGCGTTCTCACTTAAATGTAAGGCGTAATTGAAATGGGCAACAGAGCGTTAATCTGGTTTGGTTTTAAAATACGGATGCAATTGTTCCTTATTGAATGTGAATGCTCTAGGTCGGAGGATGGGTAATTGTTCTAATGAAAATTTGGTGGTATTGATAGACCTGATAGTAACGGCATCCTTTATGTCCTTTCTTTAAGGACATAAAGATAGAGTGAATAGCAGGAGCGGTATTGTTCTGCAAAAATAGCCTTCTGCTCCAAAAAACACAGAGCAATATTATCTATAATTAATTGGCTGTCAATATTTAATTTATAGTGTGTAGTTTGATTTTTTGTTTGAGTTTTACAGACACACAATTAAATGCATATCCTCTTGTAAAAATACCGTAATTAGAATAATTTTTTTGATTGTACGTGGGTTCACTCATTTAATTTCACTGCTATCCGAAAGTCAGAAATTAAAAGTGCCTGAGAATCCCTTATTTTTGTTTTGCAAAAAATAAAATAATTTAATGGGACTCTTCAGACG